>DASUZB010000001.1:0-35847 GCA_036377075.1 Actinomycetes bacterium
CGCGGGAGCTGACTCACCGCGAGCGGGACGCCGCCCGCGAGCGCCGCAGCCACAGCGACACGCTGCTGGGCTGCATGGTCCGTTCGACCACCGCCAGCAGCTCGGCGGTGAGGGTGTCCAGGTCGACGTGCTGGCGCAGCCAGGCGCTGAACGCGGCGATGGTGCGCTCGGCGTCGTAGCGGCGCCGGTCGAAGCGGCGGTCGACCAGCTCTTGGACGCGGCGGCGGGCGGGCTGGAACAGCGCGGCGACCGCCAGGGTGGCGGCGGCGACGACCCAGGCGGGCTCGCCGCCGACGCCGCCGAACAGCTGCGCGGGCAGCACCACGGTGGCGGCGTAGGCGGCGGCGAGCAGGACGGTGAGCAGGCCGTAGGCCAGCGTGCGGCTGACGAGGCGGTCCAGGTCGTAGAGGCGGTAGCGCAGGACCGCCGCGCCGGTCGCCAGCGGCAGCACCGCCGCGCTGCAACCAGCCACCGCCAGGACGACCTCGTCCTTCGACTGGGTCGCGGCGGCGACCGCGGCCAGCAGCGCCAACGCCGCGAGCGCCGCTCCCACCGCCAGCCAGCGCAGCTGCTGGCGCTCCACCCCGCGGGCGCGGCGGAAGCGCAGCACCAGCGACCAGGCCGCCACCACGAGCGAGGCCAGGACGATCGCGGCCCCGGCCGCGCCGACGACGGTCAGCGGGCCGGTCAGGGCCGGGGGCATGGCGATCGGGTTGACGACGTCCGGGAACTCCGGTTCCAGCGGCCTGGGGTCCATGGCCGACGACAGCAGGACCGTCACGGTCGCGGCCACCACGACCCTGGCCCACCATCGCCAGCGCGGCGAGGGCAGTGAACCGGTAGGGGTGAGCAGCAGCACGAAGCCGGCGCAGGAGAGCCAGGCGAAGGTGAGGCCGCTGTTGGACAACCCTGCCAGGTAGGCGGCGCCCGGCAGCACCCCGGGCCGCACCACCACGCCGTAGTACACGTACTCGGAGAGGACGCCCTCGCACGCCAGGGACAGCGCGAGGCCCAGCAGCAGCCAGCCGACCGGGTGCTCCGGCCGGCGGCCGGCCAGCACCATCCCGACCGCCGCCGCGCTCACCATCGCCAGCAGCATGGGGGCTGCGGCGGCGGGCAGCCCCAGCTCGGGCCTGCCGGCCCGGCGCAGCAGGTGGTCGAGCCAGAAGCCGTACGCCAGGCCGAGCACGACCAGCGCCAGCAGCGCCCACGCCAGCCCGGCCGGCCATTTGGACCGTGCCGGTCCGGCGCTACGGCTCACCACCATGGCCCTCGTCGCCCGCAGCCCACCGCCGGTACCCTCCCCGCGTCATCGGTCAGGGCCAGTCTTACCGTCCTCCGTCCCGAGACCGTTACGGCTCCCGAGGCGGCAGGCGCCATGTACGCGTCTGACGTCTGAGGACCCCAGGCTGTACCCCTGTGGATGACGGGCGATGCCCGGTCCGGCGTACCCATAGGTTGCCGGGCGTGGCAAATCCCTTCCCTCGCTGAAGGCCCGAGCCATGCTGCGGCTGTTGCAGGTCGAGCTGGGCTATGCCGTCGTGCGGCAAAGCGGGTCGCATCGTACGCTGGTGGCAGAAGGACGACCGATGCTGACGTTCGCGTTCCACGACAACCGCGGCCTGACACCGGTCGAGGTGCGTGGCATCCTGATCAAGAGGGTCGGTCTGAGCGTCCATGACGCGCTGAAGGTGGTCCGTGGTGGCAGATGAGCCGATTCAGCTGATCGTTCGGGATACCGGCGAGGGGTTCTACGCGACCTCGCCGCAGGCGCCCGGACTGGTCTACGGGCGGGCGACGCTCGAAGAGCTGCGCGCCGAGCTCCAAGACGTCCTGGCCTTCCACTTCAACCGCCCTGGGCCCTTCCGGGTCGACGAGCACCTGGAGCTGCACCAGGAGGTCAGTGGCGGGGAGCTGGTCACTCGTGTTGCCGACGACGAATACCGCAAGCAGCGGCAACAGGTCGCGGCGCGGCTCGGGCGCGCCCTCACCGTCCCCGGTCAGGCTCGATCGCTACTGGAGGGACCAGCGAACCGCGTCGGTGAGGTCGTGTACGTGTGTGCCGTGCCGTCCGACACGGTTGGTTGGCTCGCCGGGCAGCTCGAACCAGATGGGGACGCCGCGATGGTGGCGGTGGCGACCGCCGAGCCGTTCGTCTTCACCGTACCCGTCGTGTCCAGCGACGGCCTTGCGTCCGTGGCTGGGGTGCCGGTCGCTCCAGGCGGCTACGCACGGGGGACGACCCTCGGCGAGCTGCTGCGGGACACGCCGATCGTCCAGCCGGTGACGGCGCCGCACCCGGTCGCCTCCTGAGCTCGGTCCTACCGGACTCGGACGAAGCGGGGGAGGTACGCGCTCGCCTGGGCGGCGAGGCGGTGCTGGTCGAGCGGCGCGAGGCTGAAGGCGAGCAGGAGACCGGGGCCGTCCTGGTAGGCGCGGGCGAGGTAGGCGACGTCGCCCTGCTGCACGCGGTGGAGGGCCCGGGGCGCGCCCCAGGGGCCGGCCGGGGAGCAGCCCAGCCGGCCCAGGATCTCGTGGCCGTCGTCGGTGGCCGACAGCTCGAGGTAGCTGGCGCCCGCCCGGACCACGCCGGAGGGGATGCCGGTCACCTGCTCCTGCCCGCCGGCGTCGCCGGCGCGCGCGCCGACCAGCCGCGCCGAGCTGGCCGGGTCGGAGCTCCAGCCGGAGCCGTCCCAGAAGGTCCAGAACCCCTGCACCTGCCCGGGGGCGAAGCGGGCCAGGTGCACGTACTTGACGTGCAGCGGGCCGCCGCTGTCCTCGATGCCGTACAGGTAGGTGAAGTCCGCCTCCTGCAGGACCGCGGTGCCCCAGGCGACGCCGCCCCCGTCCGGCGAGGCGCCGTAGACCGGGACGACGCCGCGCGGGACCAGGTCGGGCAAGGACAGGGTGGCGACCAGGTTGCGCCCGGTCCACACGAAGGCGTTCTCGTCGCTGGTGCCCGCCGGCCGGCGCAGCTCCTGCGCGAAGACCTGCAGCGCCCCGCCGTCGACCACGCCGGTGCTCGGCCACAGCCAGGTGTCGGCGACGCCGGGCGGCGCCAGCAACGCGGTCACCTTGCCGTCGGGAGGGCCGGGCGGGCCGACGTGCGTCTCCAGGCGGCGGCCGTCCTGGACCACCAGGGCGTTGTGCACCAGGGCCGAGGACGAGCGGTGGCCGTCGGCGCCGACGGTGCCGTAGATCGAGTCGCCGAACAGCCAGGCGGTACGCCCGTCGGGCAGGCGCACGGGCACGCTGCCGTCCCCGCCCGTCCAGCCGGGCTCGGCCACGCCGCTGCGGTCGAATACCGCGCGCAGCGCCGGGTCGGGGCCGTGCGCAGCGCCGCCGGCGCGCCCTGGTAGCCGCGCGCCCGCACCGTCACCCGCACGGGAGCGCCGCTGCCGTTGCGGACCGCCACCTGCCCGTCCGCCCCGGGCGCCACCAGGTCGAAGCCGCTGCCCTGGCCGCCCGCCAGCGGCAGGTCGGCGCCGCCCGCGACCTCCAGCTGACCGTTGGCCGCGCCGCTGGCCCAGAGCTCCAGCGCCACCGCGCCGACCCCCTCGGCCGGCACCCCGGCCACGCCGGTGGCCGCGAACCGCGCCGTCGCGCCCGCGGGGACGGTCCGGTCGAGCAGCGGCTCCGGGCCGGCGGCCCCGTAGCTGGTCCCGCGCCCCTGCCGGTACCAGCCGTGCACCCGCAGGGCGGCGGTGACGGGGCCAGGTCCGGCGTTGCCGAGCCGCACCCGGCCGCTCGGCCCGATGTTGACGAGCCGGAAGCCGGCGGCCGCCCCGCTGGCCGCGCCCGGCTCGTCCGGGCCGACGGTCAGGGAACCAGGGGAGGCCCGCTCGTCCGCCCGCACGTCCAGCGCCACCGCGACCGGGGCCGCGCCCCCGCCCGGCTCGGTCACCGGCAGCACCGCCGCCTGGCCCGGGTCGAGCCGCGCCGTGCGGGGCACCGACCAGCCCGGCCCGGCCGGCTCGTAACCGGCGCCGCCGCCGCCGCACGGCGCGGCGAAGTAGCCGTTGACGGTGGCGCTGACGGTGGTGGCGCCAGGGGCCACGTTGCTGAGGCGGACGCGGCCGTCCGACGGGACCGCGACGACCAGGAAGGCGCTGGCCGTGGTGCCCGGGCTCAGCGCGACCCCCGGGTCGTCGGGGCCGGGTGCCTGGTCGGCGGCGGTGAGCGCCAGCCGGCCGGAGGCCGACGGCACCGCGCCGAGGGAGAGCGCCACCGCCTCGACCCCGCCGGGCGGCACCCCACCAGTGCCGGCGAGCTGCAGCGTCGTGCCGTCCCGCGCGCCCATGGTCGCCGGGGCCATCACCGTGAACGGCGCCAGCGGGAAGTAGCCGCCGCCGGCGGGGACCAGCGTGCCGCCGTCGGCGCTGAGCGGCGCGCCGCCCTGGTTCGGGAACGGCGTGCCGCCGCGTGCCGGCGGCGTGCGGCCAGCCGTCGCGGCGGGAGGGACGGCCGGCTCGTCCTGGTGCCGAGGGCCACGAACCCGAGGGTGACCACGAGCAGCGTGACCACGGCCACCAGGACCGCGTAGTTGCGCCTCATGCTCGCGGCTCCTGAAGGCTCGGCGCCGGGCCGACAGGCACCGCTGCCTCGCCGGATTCGGTCGAATACAACGATACGGGATGCGGTGGCGGAAGGCCGTGGGTTGGCACGCGATGCGGCGCCACCGGCGGCGTGAGCCGCCGGTGGCGCAGGGGACTGGAGGCTAGCGCTGCCGCATGGCCGGTCCGGCGGGGGCCGGAGAGGGCCGTGCCATCATCTCGCGCATGGCGTCGCGCACGGTCCGGGCGAGCAGCGCGCCGCCGGCGATCGCGAGCAGGCACAGCAGCGACAGCCAGGTGTCGACCGTCGAGATCGCGGCCGCCGAGGCGTGCACCGTGGGGTGCTCGGCGAGGGTCAGGAACAGGCTGCCGAAGACCGCGACGCCGACCACCTGCGACAGCTGCAGGGTGGTGGTGAGCAGCCCGCTGGCGTCCGGGGCCTCGGCGGTCGGCACGTTCACCAGCGCCTGGGTGATCAGCGGGCTGAACGCCGTCCCCATGCCGAGGCCGTAGAGGACCAGCAGCACGGGGAGCCAGGAGCCGCCGCGGGTGCCGGCATGGAGGTCGACGGCCATGCCGACGTAGCCGAGCGTGGCGACCAGGAAGCCGGCGGGGGTCAGGAGGTGGTGGATCCTGCTCGGCAGGCGCCGCCACCAGTAGCTCATCGCGCCGAACGCGGCGGCGGCCGGGGCGAACGTGAGGCCGGCGCGCAGGGCGCTGTCGCCGAGCCCGAGCTGCAGGTGCAGCGCCAGGGTGAAGAGGAAGCCGCCGTAGGTGATCATCCCGGCGGAGAGCGCCGCCAGCCCGGCGCCCATGCCCGGCGCGCGGAACACCGCCAGGTTGAGCAGCGGGTCGCCGCCGCGCGCGGCGACCGACCGTTCGAGCAGCAGGAACGCGCCGGCCAGCACGGCGCCGGCGGCGAGGCTCGCAAAGGTCCACGCCGGCCAGTCCTGCTCGTGGCCGAGGACCAGCGGCACCACCAGCAGCAGGACCGCCGCGGAGGCGGTCGCCAGCCCGAGCAGGTCGAGGTGGCGGCCGGCGGGCACGTGGTCGGCGGGGACCAGCCGCGGCACCAGCACGGCGAGCGCGATGCCGACCGGCACGTTGACCAGGAACACCGGCCGCCACGAGGCGCCGAGCAGGTTCGCGTTGACCAGGACGCCGCCGGCCACCATGCCGGTGACCGCGCCGAGGGCGAGGGTCGCCGCGTAGACGCTCAGCGCCCTGGCGCGCGCGGCGCCGCTGAAGCGCTGCTGGATGACGCTGAGGATCTGCGGGACCATCAGCGCCGCGCCGGCGCCCTGCACGAACCGCGCCCCGACGAGCGCCCCGGTGTTGGGGGCGAGCCCGCAGGTGAGCGAGGCGAGCGTGAAGGTCAGCAGCCCGGTGAGGTAGACCGTGCGGTGCCCGCGCAGGTCGCCGAGGCGGGCGCCGGTGATCAGCAGCATGGCGTAGGCGATGGTGTAGCCGGAGACGATCAGCTGCAGCGCGGAGCCGGAGGCGTGCAGCCGGTCGTGGATGGTGGGCATGGCGACGTTGACGATGGTCACGTCGAGCAGCGCCATGAACTGACCGACGACGAGGACGGCCAGCATGAGCCAGCGGCGACGCTCGCCGTCATCGCCGGCCGGTACTGATCCCCCGCCGGCGCCGGGGGTGGGGCGGAACGTGGTAGCGGTCATGCGGCCAGCTTCCTCTCACGGCAAGGGTGGTGCCAGGAGCCTGCTTATCCTGGTATTGGCAGTACCTGGCACCAGGAAGTCACCTGGGGCAGACTGGGCGCATGCCCAGTATCGACCACGCCAGTGACGGGACCGGGCCGTCGGCCAACGGCCACGGCTCCGCCAACGGGAGGGCCGGCGAGCGCCGCGCCGAGCTCGCCGAGTTCCTGCGCGCCCGCCGCGGGCGGATCAGCCCGACCGACGTCGGCCTGCCCCCGGGCCTGCGGCGGCGCACGCCGGGGCTGCGCCGGGAGGAGGTGGCCCAGCTCGCCGGCGTGGGGGTGACCTGGTACACCTGGCTCGAGCAGGGCCGCCCGATCAACGCGAGCGTGCAGGTGCTCGACGCGGTCGCCCGCACGCTCCGGCTCGACCAGGCCGAGCGCGAGCACCTCTACCGGCTCGCCGAGGTCCCGACCGTGCCGACCGGCGTCGCCCCGGCGACCGTGTCGCCGGCCGTCGAGGAGATCCTGGCCTCGCTCGACCCGCTTCCGGCGTCGCTCACCAACGCCCGCTACGACGTGCTGGCGGCCAACCAGGCGCACGAGGACCTGTTCTGGCGCTGGCACGCGATGGCGTGCGAGAACCGCAACGTGCTGTGGTGCTGCTTCGTCGAGCCGGACGCGCGGCGGCGCATGCTGAACTTCGACGAGGAGATGCCTCGGGTGGTGGCCATCCTGCGGGCGAGGTTCGCGCAGCACCTCAACGAGCCTGCCTGGACCGACTTCATCCGGCGGCTCAGCGCGGCCAGCCCGGAGTTCGCCGAGATGTGGGCGCGGCACGAGGTGGCCCAGCCGGGCTCGCGCACCAAGCACTTCCTGCACCCGGAGGTCGGGCTGCTGCGCATGCGCGCGACCAGCCTGGCGGTCGCCGACATGCCGGAGTCGTGGATCACGGTCTACTCCCCGGCCGACGACCAGACCCGCGCGCGCCTGAAGCTGACCCGTCGCTCCTAGTCCGGTTCGGTGGCCCCAGTCATCGCCTGGGCCCCTTGGCCCTGAAGACGCTCGACAGGTCGTGCACGGCCGCGTCCCGGGAGCTCAGCGGCGCGACCCCGAACCGCCGCTCGATCGTGGCCAGGATCGAGGTCGTGTCGTAGCGGGTGTGGTCGACCACGAAGCGACCGAGCAGGAACGGCGCGATCACCAGCGCGGGCAGCCGCGTCCCCGGCCCGAAGGCGTCGTGGGGGCCGCGCGCGCCGCCCTGGCCGGGCGGGGGGACGTGGTCCCACTGCCCGCCGAACTCGTCGTAGGTCACCACGACCATGGTGTCCTTGCGGCAGCCGCTGCCCTGGATCGCGTCCAGCAGCTCGATCAGGTGGGTGCTGCCGGCGCTCTCGCTGGCGTAGCCAGGGTGCTCGTTCTCTTCGCCGATCGGCTTGACGAAGCTCACCGGCCGCAGGTTGCACGCGTTGGTGGACGACTGGGCGAGCTGCAGGAACTCGTCCTCGTCGCGCAGGTGCGCGGCCCGGTTCGCCTTCCCGGCATCGGTCTCGGTCGAGAACGGGGCGTAGTAGTTGAACGGCTGGTGGTGGTACTGGAACAGCTTGTCCGGGCAGTTGGGGAACGTCGCCCCGCCCGCCGTGTTCGAGTCCGAGCAGGTTGGGCCGGTGCCGTTGGTCCAGCCGGGGCCGCCGACGTCGCCGTTGGCGTTGGACCACCCGCCCGCGTACCAGGCCCAGTCGACCCCGGCGCCGCTCAGGCGGTCGCCGATGGTCGGCGCGGTCTGCGGCGGGAGCCGGCGCGTGACCGGCGTGTTCGGCGCGTACGGCTGGAAGAACGGCTGGATGGTGTTGACCGCGTAGTCGCCGCACAGCACGCCCGGCGGGGTCGGCCCACGGCCTGCCGGCGGGCTGCAGGAGGCGGTCAGGGCGAGGTCCTTGACCGTGGTGCCCGCCGGCGAGGCGTACAGCGGGTAGTTGTTCGGCATCCCGTTGGCGTCCACCACCGAGTGCAGGTCGTCGGCTGAGCCGTCGTTGAGCGCGCCGGGCCAGACGGGGTTGCTGGCGGCGATCAGCCACTGGTGGTTGAGGAACGAGCCTCCGAAGGCGGCCTGGAAGAAGTTGTCGGCGATCGCGTAGCGCGGGTGGCCGGGGCGGTGCAGGTAGGCGTAGATGGGCAGCGCGCGGGTGTCGTAGACGCCCATGGCCAGGCCGACGGCGTCGCTGCCGGTCACGTAGCGGTTCTGGCGTCCGTCGTTGAGCTGGTACTGCTCCTGGTAGAAGCGGTGCACCAGGTCGCGGGTGCAGCCACCGGGCAGGCCGCTGCCGTTGGGGATGCCGTTGGGCGCGAACACCCCGGGCGGCGGGCAGGTGGTCGCCGACGCCGGGATGTAGTCGTCGATGGTGAACGGCCGGTTGCGGAAGTGGCTGGTGAAGGTCGTCCCGGTGGTGGAGTCCGTGCACCTGGCCGACAGCGGCGGTGACGTGAGGTTCACGTCGTTCTGCAGCAGGCACTCGTACGGCGTGCCGGCCTGGTTGACCTGGACGGTGCGGGACCGTGACGCGTCGCGCAGGCCGTTGACGCCCTCCCAGCCGCCATAGAGGTTGTCGAAGCTGTGGTTCTCCTGGTAGATGACCACGACGTGGTTGATCCCCGAGAGGCGGTGGTCGCCAGTGCCGGACGCGGCGGCGCCACCCGCCGGGACCATCGCGAGCGCAACCAGTACGAGCAAGGACAGAACCAGCAGCCGCCGCAACATGGCGTACCTCCCCACAAACCCCCATTGGTCAGGCGGGCAGGATTTCAACTGCCACCATGCGAGTCAACCGCGGCGTCGAGCGTCCGCCCAAGCCTCAGCCGCTGCTGGCGACGCCGTCGAGGTTGCGCCGGTGGCAGACCGCCCGCAGGGCGGCGACCAGCTCGGTGGTCGGGATCCCCTTGAGGAGGCCCGCGTGCG
The DNA here is from genome assembly GCA_036377075.1 of Actinomycetes bacterium. Lineage (GTDB taxonomy): Bacteria > Actinomycetota > CALGFH01 > CALGFH01 > CALGFH01 > DASUZB01. The sequence continues at coordinate 9,170 of DASUZB010000001.1, forward strand.
CGCCCGACTGGCGCAGGGCGCTGGCGAGCTGCAGGTCGCCGTCGCCGGTCCAGAGCACCACGACGGTCTCCGGGTACCGCCGCCGGATCGTCTGGGTGGCGAGGACACCGCCCATGCCGGGCATGCGCAGGTCCATCAGCACCACGTCGGGGTGGTAGGCGGCGGCCTGTGCCAAGGCCTGGGCTCCGTCGGCGGCCTCGCCGACCACGGTCAGCCCCTCGCGCTCGAGTGCCAAGGAAACGGATTCCCGCAGCGGCGCGCTGTCGTCGACGACCAGCACTCGCAGTGCGTCACCCGTGCTCGACTGCGTCATGGCCACCTCGGGGGGTCCGATGGCATGAACCGTGTCAACCCCTATGATCGTCCGTGCCAAGTGCGGATGCAACTGCCAGATGCCAAGTGCAGATAGCGGGCGTGTACCCTCTGGTTTCGGGATGACCGACTGGACGAACCTCGCTTCGCTTGCCACGGCGGGTGGCACGCTGGTGCTGGCGGTGGCCACGTTCGCCTCGGTGCGCTCCGCCAACCGCGCCGCCCGCACCGCCGAGCGGGCGCTGCAGGTGGGCCTGCGGCCCCTGCCGATGCCCTCGCGCTTCGACGACCCCGTCGAGAAGATCATGTGGGGCGACGAGCACTGGGCGAAGGTCGGCGGGGGCCGGGCGGGCGTCGAGGTCGCCAACGGCAACATCTACCTGGCGATCCCGCTGCGCAACGTCGCCTCGGGCATCGCCATCCTGCACGGCTGGCACGCCATCCCCGAACGGCCCGGCCCCGACCACCCGCACGGGGACCTGGAGGAGTTCCGCCCCCAGACCCGCGACCTGTACGTCCCGGGCGGCGACGTCGGCTACTGGCAGGCGGCCCTCAGGGATCCCGACGACGTCGTCTACAAGGCGATGCTCGACGCCATCGAGCAGCGCCAGCGCGTCGCCATCGAGCTGCTCTACAGCGACCACGAGGGCGGCCAGCGGGCGATCGGGCGCTTCGTGCTGAGCCCGCGTGACGGCGACGGCTCGTGGCTGTGCGGCATCACCCGGGTCTGGAACCTCGACCGCCCGGACCCGCGCTAGCCGGCCAGGACCTCCTCCCGCACCACCCGGTCGATGGCGTCGAGCGCCTCGCGGATCCGCTCGACCGAGTTGGCGTACGAGAAGCGCAGGTAGCCCTCGCCGTGGGCGCCGAAGGCGGTACCGGGCAGGCAGGCGACCCCGCCGCCGGCCAGCAGCAGCTCCGCGAGCCGCCCGGCGGGCAGCCCCAGCTCGCGGACCCGCGGGAAGACGTAGAAGGCCCCGCCAGGCTCCAGGCAGGAGAACCCCTCGATGCGGTTCAGCCCCTCCACGATCACGTCGCGCCGCTGCCGGAACGCCGCCACCATCCGCTCGACCGGCTCCCACGGCCCCTCCAGCGCCGCGATCGCCGCGTACTGGCTGAACGCGGAGGTGCACGAGACCGAGTTGATCACCAGGCGGGTCACCGGCTCGACCAGCGGCGCCGGCAGCACCCCGAAGCCCAACCGCCAGCCGGTCATGGCGAAGCTCTTCGACCACCCGTCCAGCAGCACCGTCCGCTCCGCCATCCCGTCGACCGACAGGACGCTGGCGTGCTCGCCGCCGTAGCGGATGGCCGCGTAGACCTCGTCGCTCAGCACCACCAGGTCGTGCGCCAGCGCCACCCGCGCGATCGCCTCGACGTCGTCCTTGGTCAGCGCGCTGCCGCAAGGGTTGTGGGGCGAGTTCAGGATCAGCAGCCTGGTGCGGTCGCTCACCAGCGAGGCGAGCTCCTCGGGGTCGACGCGGAAGCCGTGCTCCTCCCTCAGGGGCAGCGGGACCGGCCGGGCGCCGGCGAAGGCGGCGATCGACTCGTACATCGGGAACCCCGGGTCGGGATAGATGACCTCGTCGCCCTCCTGGCACAGCGCCATGATGGTGAAGAACATGATCGGCTTCGCCCCGGGCGTCACCACCACCAGGTCGGGGCTGGTGCGCAGCCGCCCGGTCCGCTCCAGGTACGCGGCCACGGCCTCGCGCAGCTCGAGGATCCCCGGCGCCGGAACGTAGTGGGTGTGCCCCGCGGCGAGCGCCCGGTTGGCGGCCTCGACCACGTGCGGCGGCGTGTCGAAGTCCGGCTCGCCGATCTCCAGGTGGACGACCTTCGCGCCGGCGTGCTCGAGCGCCCGCGCGCGGGCGAGCACCTCGAAGGCCGACTCCGTCCCCAGCCGCGCCATCCGGTCGGCGAGCCTCATGCCGGTCACCCCTTGCCGTGGGTCGCGTGGTGTCGCCCCCGCGGATCCGGGGCAAGACACCTCGTGGGAGGTGCCATGGAGCGTAGACGCCGCACGCTGACGTTGGCCACCTTCGTCTGGCCCGCCGGGCGGTGAGCGCCTCCCCGCGCGCCGGGTCGGCTAGCCGCTCGGCGCCACCGCTGCGACCGCGCGCCGTAGCTGGTTGAGGTGCGCGAGGTCGTGCCCGGCGACCTTGTCGATCATGCGGCGGACGTCCTCGCCGCCCTGCTCGCCGTGGACGGCGATACGCCGCAGTTCCGCCTCGCCGAGGCTGCGCAGCAGCGCCAGGTTCGCCTCCCGCAGCGCCGCGAACGCGTCCAGCAGCCGCGGCGGGGCCGGGCGGGCCAGCCGCGACCACGCCTTCTCGTCGTAGCCGGGATAGGCGGGCTCCTCCTCGGTGAGCGCCAGGCGCCAGCGGAAGCCGTACACCACGTCGACGTCCAGCAGGTGGCCGACGACCTGCAGCGCGCTCCACTCGCCCGGCGCCATCGGCGCGGTCCACGCCCGCCCGTCCAGCTCCTGGCAGCAGCGCCTCGCCTCCGCCGGGGTCCGCTCCAGGACCGCCAGCGGGTCGCGGCCTCCGAGGGTGCGCAGCAGCGCGGCCACGTACTCGGCCGGCTGGCTGGCGGCGTCGGGGATGGCGATCGGTTCGATGGTGGCCACGGTGTCCCTCCTACCCGACCAGGCCCCAGTCGGACGGCTTCCCCTCGCCCTTGGCCACCGGGCGCCTGCCCTCGGTGGGATGGCCCTCGCGGATCCAGTACTCCAGCCCGCCGATCATCTCCTTCACCTGCCTACCGAGGGCCGCCAGGCGGTAGGCGCCCTTGGTGGCGGCGTTGCACGACGGCCCCCAGCAGTAGGTGACGACCAGCCCCTCGGGCAGCTCGCGCGCCCGCGCCTGGTCGATCTCGGCCCACGGCAGGCTGATCGCGCCGGGCAGGTGCGTCTTCTCGTAGCTGGCGGCGGGCCGGCAGTCCACGATCACGAGGTCCGCCTGCCCGTCCTCGATCGCGCGCCAGACGTCCGCCGGGTCGGTCTCGAACGCCAACCGTCCCGCGAAGTGCTCGCGGGCGCGCTCGACAGCGGCTGCGGGAACGTCGGTGACCAGTGAGCCGCTGGTCGTCATCTGTCGTCTCCTCCTGGTGGTCGCGGGGGGCCGGTGCGTGGGCCCGTCCAGGCTGGCAGCCCACCGGGCCGCTGGCTTGAACGAAATTTCAGGCGCGCGCCGCGCGGCGGTAGGCGCCGGGCGGGACGCCGACCACGGACTTGAACACCCGGTTGAAGTGGCTCTGGTCGGCGAAGCCCAGCTCAGCGGCGAGCGTGGCGAGGTCGGTGGCGAGGTCGGCGCCGCGCAGGCGGCGCCGGGCGAGCTGGATGCGGCGCTGGAGCTGGTAGCGGTGCGGCGGCATGCCATAGGCGCCTTGGAAGGCGCGCACATGGCGTAGCGGCGCAGCAGCATGCCCAGCGCACCGAGCAGGGCCGTCTCCCCGGCCAGCGGGTCGTCCCCGGCGGCGAGGCGCCGGTGGGCGGTCCGCAACGCCGCCGCGGCGGCGGCGTCGCTGACGACGTTGCGCTCGAAGCGGGCGTCGTCGAGCCCGAAGCTGCCGGCGACCAGGCTCCGGGTCGGGTAGACGGCGCGGTAGGCGAAGCCCGCCCGGTCGTGGCCGGCGCCGTCGTGCGCCTCGCCCGGGCCGATCATCACCAGGTCCCCAGGACGGGCGAGCCAGCGGTCGCGGCCCACCCGCAGCCGCTCGACGCCGTCCTCGACCACCGCGAGCACGAGCGAGTCGTGGGCGTGCATGCCGAAGCGGTGCTCGACGAACCGTGCCTCGAGCAGCTCGTAGTCCCGATAGCGCAACAGGCGGGCTGCGTCGGTCATGGCGTCACCCATCCGTCGAGGGAGCTCGATCCCAGGCTAGCCGCGCGGCGCGGGCTTGACCCACTTGCACCCGGGCGCATACTCCGGGTAGCAGCCTGCACGACGTACGGGGACGCGATGGGTGAGCAGCCGCTCCAGGCCGGCCGGGACGAGGCGGTGGTGGCCGCGCTCGGGCTGGTCAACCGCGTGATCCAGCTCGACCCGGCGGCCGAGGGGTTCCTGCGGCAGTGCCGCACCGGCGTGGGGGTGAGCGGGCTCGCCGCCGAGGGCCGCCGGCTCTGCGGCGTCTACCAGGAGCTCGGCACCGGGCTCGCCGACCTTGGTGTACCGGGCCCGACCGCGGCGGCGATCGCTTGCATCGTCGCGCACCACCTGCGCCTGCTGCGCACCGCGCTCGACCTGATCTACCGGCCGCAGACCGAGGCGCTCACCAGGCAGCGGCTGCGCCTGGAGGGGCTCGGCGGCACCGCCGAGCGGCTGGTGGTGCTGCGCGACCGGCTCGCGGGGGAGGTGGCCGCCGAGGCGCTCGACCCGCTGGCGGGCTGAGCGCGGCGGCGCGGTCTCCGGGCGGGGCCGCCCGAGTTTCCGCTACAACTGGTCCGGGCAAGGCTGGGTTTGCCGGCTCGTGCGACCGGGAGGGAGCCAGCGGTGGCCAGGACGGAGAAGCGATTCGACCCGGGCATCTGGGCGAGCCGGAAGCCGTTCGGGATCGGGGAGCAGAAGCCCAACAACTACTTCGAGCTCTGGCGCGCGTTCCGCGAGAACCGGGACAACGCCGCCTACGCCTGGCGCATCCTCACCCAGGGAACCTGCGACGGCTGCTCGCTCGGCACCAAGGGGATGCGGGACTGGACCACCGACGAGGTCCACCTCTGCAACGTCCGCCTGCGGTTGCTGCGGCTGAACACCATGCCGGCGTTCGACCCCGGCCTGCTGGCCGACGTCGCCCCCCTCGAGGGAAAGCCCGGCGGCGAGCTGCGTGACCTCGGCCGCATCCCGTACCCGATGGTGCGCCGCAGGGGCGAGCCAGGCTTCACCCGGGTCGGCTGGGACGAGGCGCTCGACTTGGTCGCCGAGCGCATCCGCGCGAGCTCGCCCGACCGCCTCGGCGTCTACCTGACCAGCCGCGGCGTGCCCAACGAGAACTACTTCGCCGCGCAGAAGGCCGTGCGGGCGATGGGCACCAACTCGATCGACAACGCCGCCCGCGTGTGCCACTCGCCGAGCACGTTCGGCCTCAAGGGCTCGGTCGGCGTGGCCGCGACCACCTGCTCCTACAGCGACTGGATCGGCAGCGACCTGGTGGTGTTCGTCGGCTCGAACGTGGCCAACAACCAGCCGGTCGCGATGAAGTACCTGTACCACGCGAAGAAGGCCGGCACCAAGGTGGTGGTGGTCAACAGCTACCGCGAGCCGGGCATGGAACGGTACTGGGTGCCGAGCAACGTCGAGAGCGCCGTGTTCGGCACCAAGGTCACCGACCGCTTCTTCATGGTCAACGTCGGCGGCGACGTCGCGTTCCTCAACGGGGCGCTCAAGGCGATGCTCGCCAACGGCTGGATCGACCAGGACTTCGTCGCCGACCACACGGTCGGCTTCGACCAGGTGCGGGCCGCCCTCGACGAGCAGCCCTTCGAGGAGCTCGAGGTGCAGGCCGGCGTGCCGCGCAGCGAGATGGAGGCGTTCGCGCGCCTGCTCGGCGAGGCCCGCACCGCCGTGCTGGTCTGGAGCATGGGCATCACCCAGCACCAGTTCGGCGAGGACAACGTCCGCGCGATCATCAACCTCGGCCTCACCAAGGGCTTCGTCGGCCGCGACAAGTGCGGCCTGATGCCGATCAGGGGCCATTCCGGGGTCCAGGGCGGCGCCGAGATGGGGGCGTACTCGACCGTGCTGCCCGGCGGCCTGCCGCTCAACGAGGAGAACGCGGCCCGCTTCAGCGAGCTGTGGGGCTTCAAGGTGGAGGCGACCAAGGGCCTGACCGCCCCGGAGATGCTCGACGCGGCCCACGACGGCAAGCTCGACGTGCTGGTCAGCTCCGGCGGCAACTTCCGCGAGGTGCTGCCCGACCCGGCGTACGTGGACGAGGCGATGGCCCGTATCCCACTGCGCGTCCACGTCGACATCGTCCTGTCCAGCCAGATGCTCACCGAAGCGGCCGACACCGTGGTGCTGCTGCCGGCGCAGACCCGCTACGAGATGGTCGGCGGGGTCACCGAGACCTCGACCGAGCGGCGGGTCATCTTCAGCCCGGAGATCCCCGGCCCGCGCATCGGCGAGGCGCGCCCCGAGTGGGAGGTCTTCGCCGACCTCGCCAAGCGGGTCCGCCCGGACCTCGCCGACCTGGTCCACTACGCCGGCACGGCCGGCATCCGCGCCGACATCGCCCGCTCGATCCCGTTCTACGACGGCATCCAGCGGCTCGCTGCCTTCGGCGACCAGTTCCAGTACGGCGGTCCGCACCTGGCCGCCGGCTGGAAGTTCCCCACCCCGGACGGCAAGGCGCACTGGTCGGTGGTGAAGCCGCCGCGGATCGACCTGCCCGAGGGGTCGTTCATGGTCGCCACCCGTCGCGGCAAGCAGTTCAACAGCATGGTCCACGAGCGCACCGACGCCCTCACCGGCGCCGCTCGCGAGGCCGTGCTGATCAGCCTCGCCGACGCCCAGCGGCTCGGCCTCGCCGACGGCGACGAGGTGCTGCTGCGCAGCACCACCGGCGAGTTCCGCGGCCGCGCCCTGATCGCCCCGGTGACCCCGGGCAACCTGCAGGTCCACTGGCCGGAGGCCGAGGGGCTGATCGACCGCCGGCGGCGCTCGCCGCAGGCGGGCATCCCCGACTACAACGCCGTCGCCACCTTGGAGAAGCTCGGCGCGGCCGAGCCGGCGGGGGTCTGAGGTGCCGGCGCGGCCAGGCAGCAAGACCAGGACGCGGATCCTGGCGGTCGACGACGGCGGGCGCAGCGTCCGCTCCGACTTCCTGGCCACCGAGGAGCCGCTCGAGGTCCGCCTCGTCGCCGGCGGCAAGACGGCGACCGTGGCGGTCACCATGCGCACCCCCGGCGCGGACTTCGAGCTGGCGGCCGGGTTCCTGTACGGCGAGGGCGTGGTCGGCGTGCGTGAGGACGTCGCCCGCATCAGCTACTGCACCGACCCGGACGTCGACGCCGAGCAGCAGTACAACATCGTCAACGTCGGGCTCGCCGCGGCCGCCATGCCCGACCTGCACGCGCTCGAGCGCCACTTCATGACCTCGAGCGCCTGCGGCGTCTGCGGCAAGGCGAGCTTGGACGCCCTGGAGGTGCGCGGCTGCCCGGTGGTGCCGCCCGGCCCCAGCATCGACCCGGCCGTGCTGCCGCGGCTCCCGGAGGCGCTGCGGCGGCGGCAGGGCCTGTTCGAGTCGACCGGCGGGCTGCACGCCGCCGGCCTGTTCGAGTCGACCGGTGAGCTGGTCGCCCTGCGCGAGGACGTCGGCAGGCACAACGCGGTCGACAAGCTGGTCGGCTGGGCGCTGCTCGACGGCCGCCTGCCGCTGCGCGACCACCTGCTGATGGTCAGCGGGCGCTCCAGCTACGAGATCCTGCAGAAGGCCCTCGTGGCCGGCATCCCGGTGGTCTGCGCCGTGTCGGCGCCGTCGAGCCTCGCGGTCGACCTGGCGCGCCGCTTCGGCATGACGCTCGTCGGGTTCCTGCGCGGCGAGCGCTTCAACGTCTACGCCGGCGAGGAGCGGCTCGGCCTGCCTGCCATCAGAACTGGGCGCTGAGGATCACCGCGGCGCGCAGCGCCAGCACGCCGAGGAGGACCAGCCCGGGCATGGCCGCCGCCGCGAGCGGGGCGACGACCGTCCCCTCGGGGGTGACGGCGAGCCTCGCGGTGAGCAGGCCGCGTAGCCCGGGCACCAGGCCGGCGAACGCCACCAGCCACAGGAGGATCCAGGGGAAGCCGAAGGCCTCGTCCAGCGTGCCGGCCGGGATCAGGGTGAGCACGAACAGCACGATCAGCGCCAGCTCGAGGAGGGTGAACAGGCGCTCGAAGAGCTCGAGCGCCCCGGCGCTGGCCCGCGCCTCCGCCCGGTAGCGGACCAGCCAGAGGAGCAGCGCGGCCGAGCCGCTGAGCCCGGAGGCGAGGAACAGCCCGCCGAGCGTCCAGGTGTCGCTCCACACCGGCTGGTTGGAGACCGCGAGGAGCACGCCCGTGTACCCCGCGACGAAGGTGCCGAGCAGCGCGCCGACGAGGATCCACAGCGTGCCCAACGTCCCGTCGAGCAGCCGCGCGACCCGCAGCGCGAACGGCCAGCGGAGCCTTCCGTCCCGCACCAGCACCTCGACGAAGGTCACGGTCGTGAACAGGCCGAACACCACCAGCGCCCAGGACCCGAGCGACATCGGCGACCAGTACTTGAAGCTCAGGCCCTGCTCGCCCGGGGTCGTGTTCCACAGCATGTGCCAGAAGCGCAACGGCTGGGTGAGGTCGAGCGTCAGCAGGACCGGGCAGAGGACGAACGTGCCGAAGGAGGCGTAGAAGCCGAGCCGTGCCGCCGGCTCGTCGAAGCGCTCGCCGCGGAGCCGCAGCAGCGTGGCGAGCGCGTAGCAGCCGCCCGCCAGGCCGGCCAGGAAGAAGTAGGGCACGATGAACCAGGTCCAGCGCGGTGGACCGGCGAAGTGCTGGGCTTGGGCCGCGAGCGTCATGCTTCGCCCGCCTCCTCACCCGGTCCCGTCGCCGGCGGTGGCGCACCGCGCCGCCGCAGGGCGATCAGCCCGGCGAACAGGCCGAGCACGGCGGTGGCCGCGCCGGTGAGCCAGCCGCCAGGGTTGTTGCGGCGTGGTAGTACCGCGTTGGTGGCGTTCGGCAGCCGGTACGCCTCCGGCTCGTCCATCAGCAGGAAGAACGCGTTGAGCCCGCCGTAGACCTCCTGGTCGCGCCCGTACAGCCGCGCCTCGGCGACGCCTTGGGCGTGGACGTCGGCAAGGCGCTTGTCGGCCCGCGCCTGCAGCTCGGACAGCTCGCCGAACTGGATCGACTGGGTCGGGCAGGCCTTGGCGCAGGCCGGCTCCATGCCGCCCTGGAGCCGGTCGTAGCAGAGCGTGCACTTCTGCGCGACGTTCTTGTTCTCGTCGACGCCGATCACGTTGTACGGGCAGGCCGAGATGCAGTCGCGGCAGCCGTTGCAGACGTCCGGCTGGATGTAGACGGAGTCGAACTCGGTGCGGATGATCGCGCCGGTGGGGCAGACCTCCATGCAGCTGGCGTGCTGGCAGTGCTTGCAGACGTCGGACATCATCAGCCAGGCCTTGCCCTGGCCGACGCCCATGGTCTCGTCGGGCACGTTGTCGATCAGCTGCACGTAGCGCCAGTTCTGCCCGTCGAGGGTGCCGGTGTTGTCGTAGCCGTCCAGGAAGGTCGGCTCGTTGCCCTGGAGCTGGTTCCACTCCTTGCAGGCCACCTCGCAGGCCTTGCAGCCGATGCAGACTCTGGTGTCGGTGAAGAACCCGTAGGCCTTGCCAGGCGTGATCTCGGCCATCGCTAGAACCCCATCAGGTTGGGTGTGATCTTGGTCAGGCCACGCTCGGCCGCGTAGAGGTCGAGCGGCAGCGCCGCGAGCTCGTCCACCTCCGGCGTGGCGCGGGCGTCGCGGCCGAGGTCGACGTCGATCAGGTACCGCTTGCAGCTCTCGCAGCTCTCGATGCGGAGGTGGGGGAAGGTCGCCGTGCCGTTGCGCCCAGGCTCGCCACGGCCGACGACCGGGCCGTCGCGCCGCTCGGCGAAGATGGTGCGCTTCCCGCCGGCGGTCTCGCCGCACGACGCGCAGGCGCTGCTCGAGTAGCTCCAGCTCGCGCCGCAACGGGCGCAGGCCAGGCGCCGGTGGCCGCTCACCAGGGCCTCGTCGGAGTGGTCGTGGAAGCTGAGCTGGGGCAGCCCGCCGCAGCGCTGGCAGTGCCTGCCGCCCCTCGGCGACGGGTCGCGGGCGCAGGCGGCGTCGGCGTCGAGCGCCTGCAACGGCCCACGCAGCGAGGCGCGCGCCAGGTAGCGGTCGACCGGCGCGAGCTCGTCGCCGGCGAGCCACGCCGCCAGCAGCGCCTCCCCGATGCCGTCGTCGAGGAACCCGCGGGTGGCGTCCGCGAGCGGCTCGGGGCCCGCCTCGGCGGTCGCATCGACCACCCGTGGGAGCACCCGCCGGGCGGCCCAGCCCGCGAGCGCCTCGGGCTCCGGTCGCTGCTGGAGCGCGGCGTCCGACGCCTCCTCCCAGACGTCGAGCAGGGCGAGGTAGAGGGTGAGCACCTCGGCCGCGAAGGGGTGGCGGTCGCGCAGCAGCTCGGCCCGCCGGCGCCGGGGCGCCCACGGGCTGGCCGCGCTCACGCCGGGTGCGGGCATCAGATCCTCTCGATGTTCACCAGGAACGCCTTGAACTCGGGGGTGCGCGCGCTGGCGTCGCCGACGAACGGGGTGAGCGCGTTGGCGAGCCAGTGCTGGCCGGTGTTGATGCCGACGAAGCCCCAGTGGATCGGGATGCCGATCTGGTAGACCTTCTTGCCGTCGATCTGCAGCGGCCCGAGGCGGTTGGTCACCACCGCGCGCACCTCGAGCTTGCCCCGCTTCGACCAGACGCGGACCTTGTCGCCGTGCTCGATGCCCTTCTCGCGGGCGAGCTCGGCGGGCACCTCGACGAAGGCCTCCGGCTGGAGCTGGACGAGGTGCTCGACCTGCTGGGTGATGTAGTGCACGTGCTCGGTGAGCCGGTAGCTCGTGGCCCCGTACGGGAACTCGTCGCGGGTGCCGAACCGGTTGGCCCGGCCGGCCTTCTCGTCGTAGAGGAACGCCACCGGCGTCGCCGAGACCTTGGGGTGCAGGGGGTTGTCGACCGGCGACTCGATCGGCTCGTAGTGCTCGGGGAACGGCCCGTCCGCCACCCCGTTGCTGAACAGCCGCCCCGTCCCCTCGCCGGTCATGATGAAGGGCAGCGGAGCCTTGGGGTCCTTCGGGTCGATCTTGGGCGGGTAGTCGGGCACGTCGCCGACCCACTTGCCGGCGGCGGCGTCCCACTTGATCCCCGGGCGGGTCTTGTCCCACGGGCGGCCCTCGGGGTCGGCCGAGGCGCGGTTGTAGAGCACCCGCCGGTTGAGCGGCCAGCTCCACGCCCAGTTGTGGTAGAAGCCCATGCCGGTCGGGTCGTTCTTCTCCGGGTCCTGCACGCCGTCGCGGCGCTTGGCCAGGTTGCCGCTCTCCGGGTAGCTCCCGGTGTAGATCCAGTTGCCCGCGGTGGTGGTGCCGTCGTCGGCGAGGTCGGCGAAGGTCTCCAGCCGCTTGCCGGTCTCGAGGCTCTTGCCGTTGATCTCCTGGGCGATCTCGTCCAGGTCGGGCTTGCGCGGGTCCTTGTACGGCATGGTGAGGTCGAGGACCGGGTCGGGGAACTTGCCGCCCTGGTCGCGGTAGAGGGCACGCACCCGCTGGAAGAGCTCGGCGAGGATCCAGTGGTCGTGGCGGGCCTCGCCCTCGGGGGGCAGGACCTGCTCCTTCCACTGCGACCAACGGCCGCTGTTGACGAACGAGCCGTCCTTCTCGATCCAGTGGGTCGCCGGCAGCAGGAACACCTCGGTCTGGACCGTTGCCGGGTCGATGCCGGGCGCCTGCCAGAACTCCGAGCTGGTGGTGGGGAAGGCGTCCATGACGCACAGCCACTTGAGGTTCGAGAGCGCGTGCAGGACCTGGTTGGAGTCCGGCCCGATGCTGGTCGCCGTCATCCCCGACAGCATCAGCCCCTCCATCTTGCCCTGCAGCGCCTGGTCGAAGATGGAGATCCAGGAGGTGTTGCCGGCCGGCTTGGGGAGGTGGTCGAAGGCGAACTCGTTGTGCTTGGTGGCCTTGTCGCCGTACCAGGTCTTCAGCAGGCTCACCATGAACTTGCGGTAGTGCTCGCCGAAGAAGTTCACCGCGTCGGGGCGCAGCTTCTTGCTCGCGCTCTGCTCCAGGTAGTCGTGCAGGTTGCGCTGGCCCGGCGCGGGGATCCGCAGGTAGCCCGGCAGGATCTCCCAGGAGATCGCGTGGTCGGTGTTGCCCTGGATGTTCGCGTGGCCGCGCTCGGCGTTCATGCCGCCCCCTGGGCGTCCCATGTTGCCGAGCAGGAGCTGCAGCACCGCCCCGGAGCGGATCAGCTGCACGCCGGTGGTGTGGTGGGTGAGCCCGACGGCGTAGACGATGGTCATCACCTTGTCGGGCTTCCCGGTCTCGCCGACGAGCTTGGCGACCTGGAGGAACTGGTCGGCCGGGATGCCGGTGATGCGCTCGACCATCTCCGGGGTGTAGCGGCTGTAGTGCTTGCGCAGCAGGTTGAGCACCGAGCGGGGGTGCTCGAGGTCGATCTTGGCGAAGCCCTTCTGGTCGGTCTCGTACGCCCACTGCTTGGCGTCGTAGACGCGCTTGTCCGGGTCGTACGCGTTGAACAGCCCGTCCTCGAACTTGAAGCCCTTCTTGACCACCAGGCCGGCGTTGGTCGCCCAGCGCACGTACTCCTCGTGGTAGAGCTTGTTCGACAGGACGTAGTTGATCAGCCCGCCGAAGTAGGCGACGTCGGTGCCGGTCCGGATGCGCAGGTGCAGGTCGGCGACCGCCGAGGTCCGGGTGAAGCGCGGGTCGGTGTGGACCATCTTCGCGCCCCGCTCGAGCTTCGCCCGCATCATCCACTGGAAGCCGACCGGGTGCGCCTCGGCGGGGTTGGCGCCGTTGATCAGGATGAGGTCGGCGTGCCTGATGTCACGCCAGTGGTTCGTCATTGCCCCTCTACCAAACGTGGCGGCCAAACTGGTCACCGTGGGGCCGTGTCAAACGCGGGCCTGTTGCTCCAGGTAGACCAGGCCGAGGCCGCGCATCACCCTGGTGGCGAAGTAGCCCTCCTCGGAGCTGAACGCCGCCCCGCCGGCGAAGGCGATGCCCTCGCAGCGGTTCACCACGTTCCCGTCCGCGTCCGTGGTGACGAAGGTGCGGTCGCGCGAGGCCTTGATGTTGTGGGCCAGCCGGTCCAGGACGAAGTCCCAGGAGACGCTCTGCCAGCTGGCCGCGCCCGACGCCCGGTACATGGGGGTCGCGACGCGGCGGCGGGAGACGGCGAGCTGCAGGGCGCTCGCGCCCTTGGGGCAGAGGCGGCCCTCGTTGACCGGGCTGTCCGGGTCACCCTCGATCTGGAGCAGCTCGACCCTGCCGTTCTCGTCCTTCCTGGTGTAGGCGAGCAGCGCGCAGCCCACCGCGCAGTAGGGGCAGACGGAGCGGGAGACGGTCGCGCCCTCGATCCGGAGGTGCTGCTTGACCTGCCCGGCCTGGGCGACGTCGAAGCCGAGGGCGGAGGCTCCGAGCGTTCCCGCGCTCACCGTCAGGAATTGGCGCCGTGTGACCTCCATGGCCGCGGCCTCCTTGGACGCCGTCGCGTCGATGCGCTGCTTGCCTTGGTTTGCGCCTGTAGCAGATAGATCGTCGCGCTACGCGATTCTCAAACCTCGGCCAAGGGCGGTCAATGGGCCCGATCAGCCCTGCGCGAGCTGGAGGTCCTGGCGGCCGCCGGGGTCGTCGGGGTTGCGCAGGATGTCCAGCAGCCTCGGGCCGGCCGGGACCAGCACCCCGTGGGTGCCGGCCGCCGCGGCGTCGGCGAGCGCCGTCCGCCAGGCCGCCCGGCCCTCCGGCGGCGGGACCTGGACCCAGCGCTCCGGGTCCCCCTCGTCGCGCGGGCGTTCGAAGGCCGCCGGCTCCCCGGGGAGCCAGAAGAACCGCTCGAGCTCCGGTGCCAGGGCGGCGAGCTCACCGAGGTGCTCGGCATCGGCGACCAGCGCGAGCCGGCGGCGGGCGAGGCGCCCGACCGTGGCGAGCGTGCGGCCGAGCGCCTCGGGTGGGCGGTCGGCGGTGGGCACGGCCGCGACCAGCAGCGCCCGGTGGGTGAGGGCCGCGAGCGCGGCCAGCAGGGCGAGTGGGTCGAGCCCGGACTCCGAGTCGAGGTCGACCCAGAGCGCGTCGGCGCCCGCGGCCTCGAACGCCCTGGCGTCGGCGAGCCACTCGCCGAGCCGGTCCGGCCACCCGGCGAGGAGGACTGCGACCCGTACCGCTTCCTGGTTCACGAACGGCAGGCTATCCGCCCGCCGGGTGGAGGGTCGAGACGCGCGCGGGGTTGGCGGCCTCGTAGGCCGCCACCTCGTCCAGCCGGGCCAGCAGGTAGCCGAGCTCGTCACGGCCTTCGAGCAGCATCGCCTGCGCGAACGGGTCGATCGGGAAGCCGGCCGGCTCGCCGTCGGGCAGCCGCAGGGTCGCCGCGGCGAGGTCGACCTCCACCTCGGCGGCCGGGTCGGCGGCGACGGCGGCGGCCAGCCGCGCGTGGGCCTGCCGCTCCAGCTCGACCGGGAGCAGGCCGTTCTTCAGCGCGTTGCTGCGGAAGATGTCGGCGAACGAGGTGGCCACCACGGCGCGGAAGCCGTGGTCGGTGAGCGCCCAGGGGGCGTGCTCCCGCGACGAGCCGCTGCCGAAGTTCGCCCCGGCGAGCAGCACCTGCCTGCCGGCCATCCCGGGTTGGTCGAGCACGAACCCGGGCCGCGGATCCCCGGCCGCGTCGTAGCGCCAGTCGGCGAACAGGTGCTCGCCGAGCCCGTCCCTGCCGGTGGCGACCAGGAAGCGCGCCGGGATGATCTGGTCGGTGTCCACGTCGTCGAGCAGCAGCGGCACCACCGCGCTGCGCAGCGTGCGGAACGGCTCCACTAGCGGGCACCCCCGTTCGTGACCAGGGCGCGGGCGTCGGCGATGCGGCCGGCGATCGCCGAGGCGGCGGCGGTCAGCGGGCTGGCCAGGAAGGTCCGCCCGCCGCTGCCCTGGCGTCCCTCGAAGTTGCGGTTGGAGGTGCTGACCGCGTACTGCCCCGGCTCGAGGCGGTCGCCGTTCATCGCGATGCACATCGAGCAGCCGGGCTCGCGCCAGTCCGCGCCGGCGGCGCGGAAGGTGTCGGCGAGCCCCTCGGCCTCGGCCTGCCGCTTGACCTCCTGGGAGCCGGGGACCACCAGCACCCGCACGCCCGGGTCGACCTTGCGGCCGCGCAGCAGCGCCGCCGCCTGGCGCAGGTCGCTGATGCGCGAGTTGGTGCACGAGCCGATGAACACCACGTCGACCGGGTGGCCCAGCAGCGGCTCGCCGGGGCGCAGGTCCATGTAGGCGAGCGCCCTGGCGAGCGCCTGCCCGCGGCCGGGGTCGCCGAGGCGCTCGGGGTCGGGGACGGGGCTGGAGATCGGCGCGCCCATGCCGGGGTTGGTGCCGTAGGTGATCATCGGCTCGAGCGCGCTCGCGTCGATCGTGACCGAGCGGTCGTAGGTGGCGCCCTGGTCGCTCGGCAGGCCGCGCCAGTCGGCCAGGGCCTGCCCCCAGGCCGCGCCCTCGGGGGCGTGGGGCCGGCCGGCGAGGTACTCGAAGGTGACCTCGTCGGGCGCGACCATGCCGGCGCGGGCGCCGCCCTCGATCGACATGTTGCAGACGGTCATCCGCTCCTCCATGGACAGGGCGCGGATGGCCGGGCCGGTGTACTCGAACACGTGCCCGGTGCCGCCGGCGACGCCGATCCTGGCCAGCAGCGCCAGGATCAGGTCCTTGGAGGTCACGCCAGGCCCCAGCCGGCCCTCGACCCGTACCTCGTAGGTCCGCGGCCGCCGCTGCAGCAGCGTCTGGGTGGCGAGCACGTGCTCGACCTCGCTCGAGCCGATGCCGAACGCCAGCGCGCCGAAGGCGCCGTGGGTGGCCGTGTGGGAGTCGCCGCAGACGATCGTCATGCCCGGCTGGGTGAGGCCGAGCTCGGGGCCGATCACGTGGACGATCCCCTGGCCGGGGCTGTCGGTGCCCAGCAGCGGCACGCCGTGGGCGCGGCAGTTCTCCTCGAGGCGGTGGATCTGCGCCGCGGCCATCCCGTCGGCCAGTGGCAGCGCCCGGTCGGTGGTCGGCACGGCGTGGTCGACCGTCGCCAGGGTCAGGTCCGGCCGGCGCACCCGCAGCCCCCGGGCGTCGAGCCCGGCGAACGCCTGCGGCGAGGTCACCTCGTGGACCAGGTGCAGGTCGACGTAGAGCACGCTGGGGTGGCCCGGCGCCTCGCTGACCACGTGCCGGTCCCAGAGCTTGGCGAACAGCGTGCGCGGCGCCTGGGCGTCCGGCCCGCTCGCTGGTGGCATGGCGGCGCTCCTCCTCCTCGCCTACTCGACCCGTTCCAGCCAGTCGGCGTAGCGCGGCTCGCGGCCGCGCGTCGCCGCGACGAACACCTGCTGCAGCCGGCGGGTGACCGGGCCCGGCTCGCCGAGCACCCGGTCGTCGACTTCCCGGATCGGCACCACCTCGGCCGCCGTCCCGGTGAAGAACGCCTCGTCCGCCAGGTACAGGTCGGTGCGCACCAGGTCGGCCTCGCCCACCTGGATCCCCTCGTCGGCGGCGATCCGCATGATGCTGTCCCTGGTGATCCCGCTGAGGCACCCCGCCGCCAGCGGCGGCGTGGAAAGCACCCCGTCACGCACGACGAAGAGGTTCTCGCCGGAGCCGTCGGTGACGTGGCCCTGGGCGTTGAGCAGCACGCCCTCGTCGTAGCCGGCCTTGACCGCCTCCGCCTTGGCCAGCGAGGAGTTCAGGTACTGCCCGGTCGCCTTCGCCGCCGGCGGGATGATGTTGGGGTCCAGCCGCCGCCACGAGCTCACCTTCACCCGCACCCCGGTGCTGAACGACTCCTCGCCCAGGTACGCGCCCCACGGCCAGCAGGCGACCGCCATGCGCACAGGCGAGGTCAACGGGTTGAGCCCGATCTCGCCGTAGCCGAGGTACACGATCGGCCGGATGTAGCAGGTGGCGAGCCCGTTGAGCGCGACCAGGTCCTTGACCACCTTGACCGAGCCCTCCAGCGAGACCGGCGGCTCCATGTGGTAGATCTTGGCGCTGCGGAACAGCCGGCGCATGTGCTCGGTCAGCCGGAAGACCGCCGGGCCGTGCTCGGTCTCGTAGCAGCGGATGCCCTCGAAGACGCCCCAGCCGTAGTGCAGCGACGGGGTCAGTACGTGGACCTGGGCCTGGTCCCAGTCCACGTACTCGCCGTCCATCCAGATCTTGCTCGTCGGCTGGATCGCCATCCGGGCTACCTCCTCTGTTCAACGGTCGGTGGGCCTGCGCCGCTTCGTGCGGCTACGGCCCACCTCCCTAAGGCCTGGCTTGGGGGTCGGCGGCGACCGCGGCGGCGATGCGGTCGCCGAGCTCGTCGGTGCTCGCCTGCGGGGCCGACAGCGCCGTCACCGCGGCGGCCTCGACGGCCTTGGCGGCCTGCTGCTCGCCGAGCTGGTCGAGCAGGAGCGCGGCCGAGAGCACCGCGGCGACCGGGTTGGCGCGCCCGGTCCCGGCGAGGTCCGGCGCGGAGCCGTGCACCGGCTCGAACAGCCCCGGGCGGGCGCCGGGGTGCAGGTTCGCGCTGGCCGCGGTGCCGAGGCCGCCGCAGACGGCGGCGGCCAGGTCGGTCAGGATGTCGCCGAACAGGTTGTCGGTGACCACCACGTCGAAGCGGCCCGGGTCGGTCACCAGGTAGAGGCAGGCGGCGTCCGCGTGCACGTAGTCGAGCGGCACCCCGGCGTCGGCGGCGGCCTGCTCGGCGACCCGGGACCACAGCTCACCGGAGTACGGCAGCACGTTGCGCTTGTGCACCAGGGTGAGGCGGCCGCCCCGCTCGGCGGCCCGCGCGGCGGCGTAGCGCACGCAGCGCTCCACCCCGGCCCTGGTGGTGACCGATTCCTCGACGGCCACCTCGAGCGGGGTGCCGGCGTGCGCCACGCCGCCGGCCCCCACGTACGCTCCTTCGGTGTTCTCCCGCACCACCTCCAGGTCCACGTCGCCGGGGCGCGCCCCGGCCAGCGGCGAGGCCACCCCCGGGTAGAGCCGCGCCGGCCGCAGGTTGACGAACAGGTCCAGCTCGAAGCGGAGGCGCAGCAGCAGCTGGCGCTCCAGCACCCCCGGCGGCACGTCGGGGCGGCCGACGGCGCCGAGCAGGATCGCGTCGGTCGCCGTCAGCTCGTCCAGCACCGCGTCGGGGAGCACCTCGCCGCTGCGCAGGTAGCGGTCGGCCCCGAGGTCGTGGTGGAGCCAGTCCACGTCGAACCCGAAGCGGCCCGCCGCCGCCTCGACCGCCTTGCGCGCCTGGGCGCAGACCTCCGGACCGATCCCGTCCCCGGGCAGGTAGGCGATGGTGTACGCGTTGCCCACGCCTACACCTCACCGGCCTGCACGGCCACGCCGAAGACCCGGCCCATGGCGTCGGTCGCCGCCTGCGGCGAGACCTGGCCGTCGCGCCGCACCAGCGGCGCCGCCGGCACCGGCGCCTTGCCGTTGTCGGTCGTGGCGCTGGCCACCGGGGTGGCGGCGCGGCTGCGCCTGCCCGGCCCGGCGCCGGTCCGCGGCCGCGGGCCGGCATCGGGAACCCCCATGGCGACCAGCTTGTTGACCGCCTGCAGGTAGGCGCGGGCCGACGCCTCGACCACGTCGGCGGCGACCGCCCGTCCGCTCACCTTGGTGCCGTGCGACTCCACCTGGACGCTGACGTCGCCGAGCGCGTCGGCGCCGCCGGTGACGGCCGAGACGTTGTAGGCGACCAGGGTGGCGTCGATCCCGACCGCCTCGGCGACCGCGGCGCAGGCCGCGTCGACCATGCCGTCGCCCATGGCGGAGCGCTCGGTGACGGTGCCGCCGTGGGAGATGCGGACGGTCGCCGTCGGCGTCAGCACCGTCCCGCCGGCCACCTGCAGCCCGACGAAGCGGTACGACTGCCGCTCGGCCCGCACCTCGTCGGCGACGATCGCCTCCAGGTCGGTGTCGGTGATCCGCGCCTTGCGGTCGGCGAGCTGCTTGAAGCGGACGAAGGCCTGGTCCAGCTCCTCGCGGGTGGGCTTGAAGCCGAGCTTGGCCAGCGCGTCGGCGACGGCGTGGCGGCCCGAGTGCTTGCCGAGCACCAGCCGCGAGCCGTCGTAGCCCAGCTCGACCGGGTCCATCACCTCGTAGGTGGTGCGCTCGGCGAGCACGCCGTGCTGGTGGATGCCGGACTCGTGGGCGAACGCGTTGGCGCCGACGATCGCCTTGTTGGGCTGCACCGGGTAGCCGGTCAGCAGGCTCACCAGCCGCGAGGTCCGGGCGATCTCGCGGGTGTCGACGTTGGTGGCGAAGCCGAGCGAGGGGGCGTGGGTGCGCAGCACCATCACCACCTCCTCGAGCGAGCAGTTGCCCGCCCGCTCGCCGACGCCGTTGACCGCCACCTCGACCTGGCGCGCGCCCGCCTTCACCGCGGCGATCGAGCTGGCGACGGAGACGCCCAGGTCGTCGTGGCAGTGCACGCTCCAGACCGCCCGCTCCGCGCCGGGCACCTCGGCGATCAGCCAGCCGACCAGCTCCGCGTAGTCGTCGGGGAGCATGTAGCCGACGGTGTCGGCGACGTTGCAGGTGGTCGCGCCGGCGGCGATCGCCGCGCCGTAGACCTGCTTGAGGAACTCGGGGTCGGAGCGGGTGGCGTCCTCGGCCGAGAACTCGACGTCGCCGGTGTGCCCCTTGGCCCGCTCGACCGCGCCGGTGGTGGCGGCGAGCACCTGCTCCGGGGTCATGCGCAGCTTGTGCTCCATATGGATCTTGCTGGTGGCGATGAAGGTGTGGATGCGGGCGTGCGCCGCTGGGGCGAGCGCCTCGGCGGCCCGGTCGACGTCGCCGGGAGCGGTGCGGCTCAGCGCCGCGATGGTGCGGCCGCGTACTCGCTCGGCGACCGCCCGTACCGCCTCGAAGTCGCCCTGCGAGGCCTGCGGGAAGCCGGCCTCGATGACGTCGACGCCGAGCTTCGCCAGCTGCTCGGCGATCTCGATCTTGGCGTTGGCGTCGAGGTTGATGCCGGGCGACTGCTCCCCGTCCCTCAGCGTCGTGTCGAAGATGGTGACCTGCTCAGCCACGGTGTGGTCCCCCTTGCGCGTGATCGTTCGCTGCGCGCCGTCCTGGTTCGCCGCGGGGCGGTCGGCACGGGGCCGCCCCGCGGCCGGCGAGGACGAGGAGGCCCGCCGGCCTTGGAGGGGTGAGCCGCATCACGAGGCCTCGTCGTCGGGCCGGCGCAGCCACGACATCATCGCGCGCAGCGGCTCGCCGGTCTTCTCGATCGGGTGGTTGCGGCCCGCCTCGCGCAGGCGCTGGAAGTTGGGCCGGCCGCGGTCGTCCTCCTCGACCCACTCCCTGGCGAACTCGCCAGAGCGGACCTCGCCGAGGATGCGGCGCATCTCGGCCTTGGTGGCGTCGTCGATCACCCGGGGGCCGCGGGTGTAGTCGCCGTACTCGGCGGTGTCCGAGACCGAGTAGCGCATCCGCGACAGCCCGCCCTCGTAGAGCAGGTCGACGATCAGCTTGAGCTCGTGGAGGCACTCGAAGTAGGCGACCTCCGGCTGGTAGCCGGCGTCGACCAGGGTCTCGAAGCCGGCCTGGACCAGCGCGGTGGCGCCGCCGCACAGCACCGCCTGCTCGCCGAACAGGTCGGTCTCGGTCTCCTCCTGGAAGGTGGTGGCCAGCGCCCCGGCGCGGGTCCCGCCGATCGCCCGCGCGTAGGACCTGGTGAGGTCCCACGCCTTCCCGGTGGCGTCCTGGGCGACCGCGACCAGCACCGGCGTGCCCTGGCCGTCGCTGTACTGGCGCCGCACCAGGTGCCCGGGGCCCTTCGGCGCCACCATGGCGACGTCGACGTAGTCGGGCGCGGTGACGTAGCCGTAGTGGACGTTGAACCCGTGGGCGAAGAACAGCGCGTCGCCCGGGCGCAGGTTGGGGGCGACGTCGCTGGCGTAGAGGTGCCGCTGCACGGTGTCGGGCACCAGCACCATCACCAGGTCCGCCCAGGCGCTCGCCTCGGCTGGGGTGGCGACCTCGAGGCCGGCGGACTTGGCCTTGGCGCGGCTGCGGGAGCTCTCGGGCAGGCCGACGCGGACCTCGCAGCCGGAGTCGGCGAGCGAGAGCGCGTGCGCGTGGCCCTGCGAGCCGAAGCCGAGCACGGCGATCTTGCGGGACTGGACGAGGCCGAGGTCGGCGTCGTCGTCGTAGAACACGGTGGCCATGGGACTACCTCCGTTGGTCGGCCGTCGGGCGGCTCAGGCGGGGCGGACGGTGCGGACGGACGGCTCGCCGATCGCGCGGCTGCCACGGAGCAGGCCGATCCGTCCGCTGCGGACGACCTCGCGGATGCCGTAGGGCTCGAGCACGTGCAGCAGGGCGGCGAGCTTGTCGTGGTCGCCGGCCGCCTCGAGCGTGATGGCGGCGCGGGTGACGTCCACCACCTTGGCCCGGAAGACGTCGGCCAGGTCGATCACCTGGCCGCGGGTGGCCGCGTCGGCGGCCACCTTGACGAGCAGGAACTCGCGCTCGACCGCGGCGCCGGGTTGCAGCTCCACGATCTTGAGCACGCTGACCAGCTTGTTGAGCTGTTTGGCGACCTGCTCGACGGGATGGTCGCTGGCGTCGACCACGATCGTCATGCGGCTGACCGCGGGGTTCTCGGTCGGCCCGACCGCCAGCGACTCGATGTTGAAGGCACGGCGGCTGAACAGCCCGGCGATCCTGGCGAGCACGCCCGGCTTGTTCTCCACCAGCACCGAGAGGGTGTGCAGGCTCACGAGGCGTACACCTCCCTCCGGGTGGCGGCCGCCTGCTCCTCGGCGGAGAAGTCGGGGCCGAGGATGATCTCGTCGTTGGGCCGGCCGGCCGGCACCATCGGGAACACGCCCTCGAGCTGGTCGACCCGGAAGTCCACCACCGCGGGGACGCCCTCGACCGCGAACGCCTTCTCCAGGGTCGCGTCCACGTCCTCGGGACGGTCGCAGCGCAGCCCGACGCCGCCGTAGGCCTGGGTCAGCGCGACGTAGTCGGGGACGTCGACCCCGAGCGCGACCTCCGAGTAGCGCTCGGCGTAGAAGAGCTCCTGCCACTGGCGCACCATGCCGAGGTGGCCGTTGTTGAGGATCAGCACCTTGATCGGGATGCGCTCGATGGTGCAGGTGGCGAGCTCCTGGCAGGTCATCTGGAAGCAGCCGTCGCCGTCGACCGCCACCACCAGCTCGTCCGGCCGGCCGACCTTGGCGCCCATCGCCGCCGGGATGGCGAAGCCCATGGTCCCCAGGCCACCCGAGTTGATCCAGGAGCGGGGGCGGGTGAAGCGCAGGTACTGCGCCGCGTACATCTGGTGCTGGCCGACGCCGGCGACCACCACCGCCTCGCCGCCGGTGAGCGCCGACAGCCGCTCCATCACGTACTGCGGCTTGAGTTGGCCGTCCGGCTGCTGCGCGTAGCGGAACGGGAAGTCCCGCTTCCACGCCGCGACCGTGCGCCGCCAGGCGGCGGTGTCGCCGGGGCCGTGCTCGGCGACGGCGACGCCGTACTCGGCGGCGAGCTGCTCGCAGACCAGCCGCACGTCGCCGACGATCGGCACGTCGGCGGCGCGGTTCTTGCCGATCTCCGCCGGGTCGATGTCGGCGTGGACCACCTTGGCCCTGGGCGCGAAGGTGGCCAGGTTGCCGGTGACGCGGTCGTCGAAGCGTGCCGCGAGCGCGACGATCAGGTCGGCCTCCTGCAGGGCGGCGACGGCGGCGTAGCTGCCGTGCATCCCCGGCATGCCCAGCGCCAGCGGGTGGTCGTCGGGGAACGCGCCACGCGCCATCAGCGTGGTGGTCACGGGCGCCTCGGCGGCCTCGGCGAGCTGCCGCAGCACCTCGTGGGCGCCGGCCTTGATGACGCCGCCGCCGACGTACAGCACCGGCCGCGACGCCGCGCGCAGCAGCGCCGCCGCCTCGCGCACCCGCTTGGCGTTGGGCCGCTGCACCGGGTTGTAGCCGGGCAGCTCGAGGGTGTCGGGCCAGTGCCAGCCGGTGGTCGCCTGCAGCACGTCCTTGGGGATGTCGACCAGCACCGGGCCGGGCCGCCCGGTGGCGGCGATGTGCAGCGCCTCGGCGATCGCCGCGGGGATGCGGGCCGGGTCGGTGACCAGTTCGTTGTGCTTGGTGACCGGCATGGTGATGCCGGTGATGTCGGCCTCCTGGAAGGCGTCCGACCCGATCGAGGAGCTCGGCACCTGCCCGGTGATCGCCAGCAGCGGCACCGAGTCCATGTGCGCGTCGCACAGCGCCGTGACCAGGTTGGTGGCCCCCGGGCCGCTGGTCGCCATGCAGACCCCGACCCGCCCGGTCGCCCACGCGTAGCCCTCGGCGGCGTGCCCGGCGCCCTGCTCGTGGCGGACCAGGACGTGGCGGATCGACGACTCCCGGATGGGGTCGTAGGCGGGGAGGATGGCCCCTCCCGGCAGGCCGAAGACCACCTCGACGCCGGCGTGCTCGAGGCTGCGGACGAGTGCTTGGGCTCCTGTGAGCTGCATGGCGGCGCTCCACGATTGGGGCGGGCGGGAAACATGGGCAAACAAAAAACCTCCCTGCCGCGATGGCATCGGAGGTTTCGCGCGAACCCGGCGTTGGGCTCGCGCTACATGAGAATAAGTACGAGGCTCAGGCGGTCTGGCATGGGTGCTCCGCGGTCGGAATCAAGGCCAGCGTGGCCAATAGTACTGGCGCTGTCAAGCAGCAGACCGAGCAGCCCTCAGCGGCGCGGCCGGCTGGCCGCCACGAACGTGGTGAAGTTGAACTTCAGGTCCTGGATCCTGCGTTCCAGCACGCGCAGGCCGAACAGCTCCGCGCAGCGCTCGGCCGCGATCACCGCCGTGGTCGGTGGCAGGTCACCCTTGGCGAGCAGCCGCGCCGCCTCGGCGGTGTCGGGCTCCTCGGTCACCGGGGTCAGCGGGAAGTGGTGGCGCAGCCACATGCGGCACTGGCTGATCGCCTGCTGGTGGGTGGCGATCCGGTCGATGCCCTCGCGGCCGTCGAGGTCGGGGTGGACCAGCAGGGTGTGGTTCACGTCGATCTCGAACAGGTCCTCGATGTGGAAGCGGTGGTCCGCCATCGCGTAGACGCTCTCGTAGACCACCCCGCCGTGGGAGTTCTCCAGGGCGAACACGCCGAGGTCGATCTCGCCGGCCTCGAGCGCGGCCAGCACCCGCTCGGTGGTGACCAGCTCGGCCACGTCGATCTCGCCGAGGTTGTTGTCCCGGGCGTACTCCAGCGCCGCCTCCTCCGAGAAGGATCCGCGGATCCCCATCACGCCGACTCGCAAGCGACCTCCCTGTGGTAGCCGTTCCCGCGGCTCGTGGCGCAACTCCGCCAGCCCCGCCGTGCGGCGGTGCTCGTCCGGCGCCCTCCAGCCCCTGTGCATCGGCCCATTGTGCGCAAGGACGTGCGCCACGTCACCTTGGGAGTCGGTCATGTATCGGTCCCGCGCCTCCCCTACACCTGCGGCGACATGCTGCGGCGGCGGCGCGGACCCGCGGGTACGTGACCGACTCCCTACGCTGGCCCGGCGGCTCAGCCGGCGGTGAGGTCGATCGTGACCTTGACGTCGTCGGGCCGGCGCTCCAGCGCCTCGGCCCAGCGGTCGAGCGGCACCCGCCGGGTGACCAGCCCCCGCAGCCAGTCCCGGTCGGCGCGGGCGAGCGCGGCCGCGGCCTGCTCGTAGTGGCGGCGGTTGGCGTTGACGCTGCCGAACACCACGTCGTTCTCGAGCACCATGCGCTTGTTGATGTCGGCGGCGTCGAGCGCCACCTCGCGCCCGCCGCTGGAGATGCCGGTCAGGCAGACGATGCCGCCGGGCGCGTTGCAGCGGATCACGTCGAAGACCAGGCTGCCGACGCCGGTGCACTCGACCACCACGTCGGCGTCGGCGCACGCCTCGGCGGGCGCGCCCGAGTGGTAGCTCGCGCCAAGCTCGGCGACCAGCCGCGGCTTGGGGCCGTCGGTGACCCGGTCGAGCACGTGGGTCTCGAGGCCGCGCTGCACCGCCAGCAGCGCGGCGAGCAGCCCGATGGGGCCGGCGCCGGTCACCAGGGCGCGCCGCGGCTCCCAGCGGGCGCGGTGGCCGATGCGGTCGATCTGCTCCCAGGCCTTGGCCAGCACGCTGGCGGGCTCGAGCAGGACGCCGAGGTGGCCGAGGCCCGGGTCGATCCTGACGGCGTACTCGGGCTGGAGCCGCCAGCGCTGCGAGCCGTAGCCGTCCAGCTCCTTGATGCCGCGCTCGGTGTAGCGGCCGTTGCGGCACATGTCCCACTCGCCGGCGGCGCAGTTGGCGCACGGCACCGGGTCGGGCCGGCGCACGATGCCGGCGACCAGGTCGCCGCGTTCCAGGCCGGCGCCCGCCGGCGCCTCGACGACGCGGCCGAGCGACTCGTGCCCCAGCACCAGCCGGTCGTGGCCGGGCGGGGCGGTGCCGTACGTGCCCTCGATGATCTCCCGGTCGGTGCCGCACACCCCGAGCGCCAGCGCCTCCACCAGCACCGGCCCGTCCGATGGGGGCGGCTCGCCGACCTCGCTGAGCTCGGCGGAGCCCTCCTTGCCCGGTAGCACGGTGATCGCTCGCATGGCGCCCTCACTCGTTACGGCGGGTGCTGAAGAAATCTTGGTCGTAACGCTGGCCGTAACGATACCGGAGCGGAGGGCGGCTAGAACTGCTTGTGAATCCACGCACAAGGAGAAGGACGATGAGGAGCAAGCACCGGGCACTGGCCATGCTGGCGCTGGGACTGGCGCTGGTCGGCTCGACCACCGCCGCGGCCTTCGCCACACCCGCACCGCCCGTCAAGAGCTCCGACGCGCTGGCCCAGCGCAAGGCGCTGTACCAGTCCGAGCTGGCGCTCAACCTGCAGCACCAGGTCGCCGCCCCCGCGACGATCAAGGCCTCCGACGAACTGGCGCAGCGGAAGGCGCTGTACCAGTCCGAGCTCGGGGCCAACCTGCAGCGCAACGTCCGCCCCGACCACCCCGTGGTCTTCGCCCCGATCATCGCCCGGCCGGCCGCGACCGCCACCGGCGTGAACGTCCTCGCCACCGTCCTGCTCGGCCTGGCCGCGGGGCTGGTCGGCGGCGCCGCCCTGGTCGCGGGCTGGGCCGCCGCGACCCGCCGGCGCCCGCACCGGACGGCCGCCGCCACCTGACGACCCAGCCACGGTCGAAGGCCCCGGGAGCCAGCCCACCGGCTCCCGGGCCTTCGGGCTATCCGCGCCGCCTACCGGCGCCGGCCGGCGACCCAGCCGGCGACCGTGGAGGCCAGGGGCGTCCAGCCGCCGCCGTCGCCCTCGAGCATGGTCCAGCCATGGCCCAGCGGCTGGGAGAGCACCACCAGGCGCTTGGGCGTGGCCGAGCTGGCCTGGTAGACGCGCCGCATGTCCTTGACGCTGACGTAGCGGTCGCCCGGGGCGACCGCGAACAGGGCGGGCACCGCCAGGTCGCGGGCGGCCGCCAGGGAGTCGAGGTCGTTCCAGCTCAGCTCGCCGGACAGGTCGACCACGGCGTC
Source organism: Actinomycetes bacterium (assembly GCA_036377075.1). Classification (GTDB taxonomy): domain Bacteria; phylum Actinomycetota; class CALGFH01; order CALGFH01; family CALGFH01; genus DASUZB01. Next base: position 35,743 of record DASUZB010000001.1, read on the forward strand.
GACCGCTGGCCGGATCGAGGCGGCCGCGTGCAGCACCACGATGCCGCCGAAGGAGGCGCCGACCAGGGTGACGTGGCGGGCGCCGTGGCCGCGCGCCCAGGCGAC
>DASUZB010000002.1:0-7012 GCA_036377075.1 Actinomycetes bacterium
CGAGGCCTACGCCGACAGCTACGCCGCCAGGGGGCTGAGCGTCGCCGTGGTGGCCCTCGGCAGCGTCTACGGCCCGCGCCAGGACCCGCTCGGCTGCGGCCTGGTGGCGCGGGCGGCCTGGTCGATGCTGCAGGGCGAGCCGCCCCGGATCGAGGGCGACGGTCGCCAGGAGCGCGACTGGGTCTACGTCGACGACGCGGTCGACGCGCTGGCCCGGGCGGTCCGCTCCGACGTGGACGGGCGCCTGCTGGTCGGCACCGGCAGCGCCACCTCCGTGCTCGAGGTGGTCGAACGCCTGGCCGCGCGGACTGGCTGGAGGGGCGAGCCGGATTGGGCACCCGCGCGCCAGGCCGACCCGCGCCGCTGTGCCCTCGATCCGGCCCGGACTGCCAAACTTCTCGGATGGCACCCCTGGACGGAACTGGACGAAGGGCTCACTCTGTCGGTTGAGTGGCTTCGGTCCAGATTGCCGGCAAGGCCCCGCTACACTGGCATATGAGGGCCGTGCCTCAGTATTCGACCGGGCTTCGTAGTGAACGTGCAGTAGGTAGCTTCCGCGCCGAAACAGCCCAAGCGGGCTATGGTGGCTGCTTGGGTCGGTCTCGATAATCGCCCTGTTCGTTCTGCAGCCGGCAGGGTGATCGACAGAGCCGTCTCCGCCGCACGTCCGCACTGTCGTGGTCCGACGAACAGCCGGTCCATATCCGAGCCGATCGGTGCCGTGAGCCGAGGTTCGGACTCGAGAAAGGGACGCACGGTGGCAGCTCCACGCAAGTCCAACTCCAGGGTCGAGGTGACCAGTTACCTCCGCACCGCGGAGGTCGCCGACCTGTTGCACGTCTCGCCCAAGACGGTGTCCCGTTGGGCGAAGGAGGGCAAGCTGCCCTTCCTCAAGACGCTGGGTGGGCACCGCCGCTACCCGGAGGCGAAGATCCGCGAGCTGGCGGCAACGCTCCGCGAGGAGCCGACCGGCTAGGTACCTGGCGCGGTCAGTCCGCCCAGTTCCAGGGCACCGCTCGCGCCTCGGTGGCGTCGGCGTCGGGCTCGGCCCGGCGCCGCCTGCCCGGGGTCACGCCCAGCAGCATGGCGTTCTGCACCAGCAGGAACAGGCCGGCGAACTCGGCGACCTCGCCGGCGCTGGTGACGGTGCGCAGCGGCCGCACCGCCAGGCGGTCGGCGAGGAGCACCAGCCGAGCGCCGGACCCCTGCAGCACGTGCTTGGCGTCGGGACGCTGCGGCAGCGGCCGCTCGGTCGGCACGGCGGCGCGTTGCAGCGTCGCCGCCGCCACCGGGACGCCCAGGTTCGCGACGGTGACCAGCAGGTTCAGCAGCACGCCGAGGGCGAGCAGGGGTACGCCCGGCAGCTGGCCGTTGGCCCGCGCGACCGCGACCAGCGCGGCGAGGGCACCGATCAGCACGAGCGCGCCAAGGGTCCGGGGCATGCCGAGGGCGCGCACCAGCGCCGCGCCGACCAGGGCCTGGACGGCCAGGCAGGCCAGCGCCGTCCGGCGGCCACGGACCTGCGTCCCCGCCAGGCCGGACAGGTCCCCGCCGCGCAACCACCCGGCCACCACGCCGGCGAGCACGACCAGGACGTACAACGGCAGTGATCCCATGCTGCGCTTCTCCTGTTGGTCCTACTCGACGATGCCGTGCTTGAGGGCGACCGCGACCGCGCGGGTGCGGTCGGAGACGCCCAGCTTGGTGAAGATGCGTTCCAGGTAGGTCTTGACCGTCTGCGGGGAGATGCGCAGCTCCGCGGCCACCTCGCGGTTGGTGGAGCCGTAGGCGATCATCTGCAGCACCTCCACCTCCCGGGCCGACAGCGCCGCCACGCTCTGCTCGGCCCTGGTGAGCTGGCGGATCTCCTCGAGGAACTGGCGGGTGAGGTTGGGGTGGATCACCGCCGAGCCCTCGGCGACCAGGTGCACGGCCCGGTTGAGCTCGGCGGCGTCGACGTGCTTGACCAGGTAGCCGGCGGCGCCGGCCTGGATGGCCTCGCCCACCCGCGCCTGGGTCTCGTCGACGGTGAGGATGATCACCCGGGTCTCCGGCACCGACCTGGTGATCGCCTGGGTCGCCTTGATGCCGCCGAGGCCGGGCATGCGCACGTCCATGATCACCACGTCGGGGTGGGTGCGCTCGGCCAGCCGGATGGCCTCCTCGCCGTCGCCGGCCTCGGCCACCACCTCGAGGTCCTTGTCGAGCGAGAGCGCGGTCCTGATGCCGTCCCTGATGAGCGGATGGTCGTCGGCCACCAGGATGCGAACCCGTGCGCTCACGTGTCTTCCTCGCCAGCGAAGTGGGTCTCGGTTGCCGGGCGCCGGCCGGCTCGGTGGTGGCAAGCCACAACCGACGAGAAATGGTACGACCCGGACGAGGGGAATGGAAGAGCCTCGACGCCCGGCCGGCCCGAGGCCGGCCGGGCGGAGTGGGAGATCAGGCGATACGGACCCGGCGGCGCTGACCGCGGCGCATGGCCCGGCGCTCCTCCTCGGACAGGCCACCCCAGACGCCGGCGTCCTGGGCGGTGTCGAGGGCCCACCGCAAGCACTCCTCCCGAACGGTGCAGAGCGTGCAGATGGCCTTGGCCGACTGGACCTGCGCCTCGGCCGGCCCGGTCGTCCCCACCGGGAAGAACAGTTCCGGGTCCACATCGCGGCAGCGGGCACGATGGCGCCAATCCATTGACATCCTCGCTTTCTCCGGCAAGGCCCCGGGGGAAGGGCACATGATCGAAGGCTTCTAGAAAGTTACGTCCTGTCGTGAGCCTCTCGATGCAGAGCGGGGTGAGTGTAGGACAGGGCGAGAAGGAATGGAAGAACCCAATTCGAGATTGGGCGCGGGAATCTGCCCGAAATGCTTCTCCGTGGTCACGCCACCACTGCCAGAGATACCAGTGGCGGATCGTACCCACCCATCCGAGCACGAAACCTGATCATGGCCACGACCAGGCCAAACACCTGCAAATCTGTCGATCAGACCGGCGTAATAAGTAGAAATATTTAGTCGAAGTACGTATATCCGGCAATGAGCGGACTAGTCCTTCTCAGCCATACGTGCGCGAACGAAATTAGCCTTCCGATGGTGCGTCGGTAGCCCCGCACCACCGCCTCGTGATAACCGCGTACGGTGCATTCCCGGGAACCCGCGCGCGCGGCCGTCGGGAAATCGGCTCGCCGGAGCCGTCGCAGTGGGTCCCGAAAGGTCATCATGGGGTCCCGCGCGAGCGCCGGGCGGGACCCCGGCGCGGGTCCCGGAGCGGGGCGGCGGGTCGATCCGGGTACGATCGGGTTGTCTGGGAGGCTGGCGCGGGCCACCCGACCGGAGGTGCGAGCGGTGCAGGTCCTCGGACACCGTGGTGCCAGGCTGGTGGCACCGGAGAACACCGTCGAGGCGTTCCGGGCCGCCATGGACGAGGGCGCCGACGGCGTCGAGCTCGACGTCCGCCAGACGGCGGACGGCGCCCTGGTCTGCTTCCACGACGCCGCCCTCGGCCGCACCACCGACGGTCACGGCCTGCTGCGCGAGCACACCCTCGCCGAGCTGGCGACCCTGGACGCGGGCGCCTCGCCACGGCAGCCGGGCGCGCGCCGCTTCCGCGGCGTGCGCATCCCGACGCTGGCCGAGGCGCTCGACGCGCTGCCGTCCGACGCCCTGATCGACGTCGAGGTCAAGGCGCGGGGCGAGGGGCAGCAGGGACCCAAGGACGTGGCCGCCGGCCTCGCCGGCGTGCTCGCCGGCCGCGGCGACAGCGGCCGGGTGATGGTCTCGTCGTTCTCGCGCCGGGTCGCCGCTGCCGCCGCCGCCGAGCTGCCCGGCATCCGCATCGGCCTGGTCTCCCCGAGCTTCGTCCCGCTCGGCCGTGCCCTGCGGACCGCCGAGGGTGCGGGCTGCTCGGTGCTCGCCGCCCACTTCGCCGCGTACTTCGGCCCCAAGGCCAAGGTCGCCGCCAGGCGCGCCTCGGACGAGGGCGTCCTGCTGCTCGCCTGGACGGTCGACGACCCCCAGGTGGCCGCCCGCCTCGCCGACCTCGGGGTCGCGGTGGTGGTCAGCGACCAGCCGGGCCGCCTGGCTCGGGCCCTGCGCGGCGGGGAGCGATCACCGTGAGGGCGTCGGGCAGGCGCTCGAAGGCCAGGCTGGTGTGGTCGCCGAGGTACTCGCCGTCGAGCTGGAGGGCGAGGGGCACGTCGGCCTCCAGGGTGAAGCCGCGTAGGTCGTGCAGGACCGGGAAGTCGGGGGACGCGGCGCGGCGGGGCCGCGACGACAGCATCGCGCTCAGCGCCCTGGCGAGCGCCGTGGTCGCCATCGACAGGCCGACCAGCACGTCCATGCCCCCCTCGAAGCTCGCCAGCGGCGTCGGCCGGAACGGGCGCCGCCCCAGGTAGGTGAAGGGGTCGCCGTTGCCGATCAGGGCGAAGTAGCCGCGCAGCGGCGCCCGCCCCTCGGCGTAGAGGGTCAGGTGCGGGGTGTCGCGGTCGTAGCCCACCAGCAGGGTCATCAGTCCCGCGGCGACGTAGGCGCGGTCGCCGTAGAGCTGCTTGGCCCGGCGCCGCCGCTCGACCTCGCGGACGATCGCGCCGTCGAGGCCGAGGCCGGCGCTGAAGGTGAAGCGGCGCCCGCCGGCCGTGCCGAGCGACAGCAGGCGGCGCTCCCCGTTCTCGAGCAGCTCGAGCAGCCTGGCGGCGGCCTTGGCGGCGTCGTCGGGCAGGCCGAGCGCGCGGACCAGGACGTTGGTCTTGCCGCCACCGACCAGCCCGAGCGGCACGGCCGCGCCGGCCAGCCCGTTGACCACCTCGTTGATGGTGCCGTCGCCGCCCATCACCAGCAGCGCCTCGCAGCCGTCGGCGAGGGCGCGGCGGGTCAGCTCGGTGGCGTGCCCCGGATGGGTGGTGTGGTGGACCTCCAGCTTGTGCCTGGCGGCGAGCAGGCGCACCACCTCGTCGCGCCGTCGCGCCGCGAACCGGGTCGCGTTCGGGTTCACCACCAGCGCCAGCCGCATCCCTAGTTGCTCTCGTCCTCCGCGAGGAGGCCGGCGCGGAGCACCCCGAGGGTGCGGTTGAGCAGTCGCGAGACGTGCATCTGGGAGATGCCGAGGCGGGCGGCGATCTGCGACTGCGTCATGCCACGGAAGAAGCGCAGGTAGAGGATGCGGCGCTCCCGCTCGGGCAGCTCGGCGATCAGCGGGCCGAGGGCGGCGCGGTACTCCAGCGCCTCGAGGCTCTCGTCCTCCGAGCCGATGTGCTCGCTGACGGTGGGGGCGTCGTCGCCGCCGGCGGGGGCGTCGAGCGAGATCACCGCGTAGGCGTTGGAGGTGTCCAGGCCCTCGAGCACCTCCTCCTCGCTGAGCCGCACCTTGGCCGCGATCTCCGAGATGGTCGGGGAGCGGCCGATCTCCTGGGACAGCTCGGCGACCACCTTGTTGAGCGAGAGGTTCAGCTCCTGCAGCCGCCGCGGCACCCGCACCGCCCAGCCCTTGTCGCGGAAGTGGCGCTTGAGCTCGCCGACGATGGTGGGGGTGGCGTAGGTGGAGAACTCGACCTCGCGCTCCAGGTCGAAACGATCGATCGCCTTGAGCAGGCCGATCGTGCCCACCTGGATGAGGTCTTCGAGCGGCTCGCCGCGGTTGCGGAAGCGCCGCGCCAGGTACTCGACCAGGGGCAGGTGGATGCCGACCAGCTCCTCGCGCAGGGTCGGGTCGCGCGACTCCACGAAGCGCCGGAACAGGTCCTTGGCATAGGCGCGGTCGACGCCGCGTTCGCCGGAGATCCGGGCGATGTCCTCCGAGAGGTCCCCGGCGTCGCCGAGCTCGCCGAACTCGTCGTGGGGGTCGCGCACCACCTGGGGGTCCCGCGGGTCGGTCGCGGCGGCGGCGTCGAAGGGCACGTCGCTCACGTCCGACCGCCGTGCTTGCGGAAGCTCAGGTGCAGGCCACCGGCGTCCGCGTGCTCGGTCACCTCGTCGGTCACCGCACTCAGGATCTGCCAGGCGAAGGTGTCCCGTTCCAGCGGGTCACCACGGTCGGGAGCCTGGACCGAGACGTCGACGCGCAGCTCGGCCGGCTCCATGTGGTAGTCGATGCGCAGCGTCTCGGCGCTGCCACGGCGCGCGAGGAGCTGGGTGCAGGCCTCGTCGACGGCGATGCGGAGGTCGTCGATCTCCTCGTAGGTGAACTGGAGCTGCGCTGCCAGGCCGGTGGCGGCCGCCCGCACCACCGACAGGTAGACGCCGGAGGCGGGGATCTCGAGGTGCAGGGTCGACGTACCCATGGTGGTGCTGCTGCTCCTTCGGCACCTGGGCGTAGGCGCTGGCCCGCCGGCCCGGCGCAAGTAGGCTGGCCCGGGCCGTGTCCACCAGCTCCGGGTACGGACTATCCAACCGTCTGGACGGGAGCCATGCAACCAGCTCACCGCCGGATGCGCCAGCCTCGCCCGCCGCTTCACCGCTTCGGCCTGCTCAGGCCGTTGCCATCCAGAGGATGCGGCCGCGGGCGGGTGCCTCGGGGATGGCGGGGTACATGGGCCGGCGGTCGCGGAGGGTCAAGCCGGACAGGGCGAACAGCTCGGCCAGCTCGTCGTCGCCGTAGAAGCGCTGCCAGTAGGTCTCGGCCACCTCGACGCCCCTCGTACGCCAGCGGAGCCGCTCGGCGACCAGTTCGCCGTGGAGCGTGTAGGCGGCGTCGAAGCGCAGGTCCTCGTCGTCGAGGTGGCGGTTGGCCTCGACGCCGGCGTGGAGGAAGCGGGCCGAGAGGGGCTCGACCACCACCGTGCCGCCCGCGCCGGCGACGCGGCCGAGCTCGGCCAACGCGGCGACCACCTCGCCAGGCTGCAGCAGGTAGTTGAGGCTGGTGTTGAGCACGACGACCAGGTCGGCCGCGCCGCCGGCGAAGGGGACCGCGCGCAGGTCGGCACGGACCAGGCCAACCGGGAGGGCGCCGGCGCGGCACTTGGCGGCCGCGGTGGCCAGCATGCTCGCGGAGAGGTCGAAGCCGGCGACCGGATGGCCGCGGCGG
>DASUZB010000003.1:0-4641 GCA_036377075.1 Actinomycetes bacterium
GCGAGGCCCAGGCCCGCGAGGAGCAGGCCCGCCGCCGCGCGGTCGAGGAACGGTTGCGCATCGCCCGCGAGCTCCACGACGTCTTCGGCCACACCATGGCCACCATCAGCGTGCAGGCCGGGGTCGGCATCCACCTTTTGCAACAGCGACCCGCCCAGGCGGTTGAGGCGCTGACCACGATCAAGCAGATCAGCGACCAGGGACTGACCGACGTCAAGACCATCCTGGGCGTCCTGCGCGCCGACGGCGACCCAGCCCAGCCTCGGACCCCACGAGGCGGCCTCGACCAGCTCGACGCGCTGCTGGACCCGGTTCGGACGGCAGGGGTGCAGCCCCAGCTCACCGTCCACGGCAGCGCCCGGCCGCTGCCCGCAGCCGTCGATCTTGCCGCCTACCGGATCATCCAGGAGGCACTGACCAACGTCTTGCGCCACGCCAGCGCCCGCACCGTCCAGCTCGACCTGCGCTACGAACCCTCGCAGGTGGTCATCCGGATCCTCGACGACGGAACGGCCGCCAGCCCCGGCCAGGCCGGCACCAACGGCCAGGACGGGCACGGCATCATCGGCATGCGGGAGCGGGCCCTGGCGCTGTCTGGACAGTTCACCGCCGGCCCGCACCCCGATGGCGGCTTCCAGGTGCGGTGCGCGCTACCCACCCCAGACCGGCCATGATGACGACATGCGCCCGCCACTGACGTGCCATCCTGCACCCTGGAGGACCAGGACGTGCAGGGACCGACGACCACCGACAGTACCTGGCGGTGGGGCATGACCGAGCCGATCCGGGTCCTCATCGCCGACGACGAGACGTTGGTCCGCGCCGGGTTCCGGGCCCTCGTCGACGCCGAGCCAGGGATGGTCGTGGTGGGCGAGGCCGCCGACGGTGCCGCAGCCGTTGACCTGGCCCGACAAACCCACCCCGACGTCGTCCTCATGGACATCCGCATGCCAGGTGTCGACGGGCTGGACGCCACCCGCCAGATCGCCGAGGCTCCTGACCTTGCGCACGTGCACGTGCTGATCCTCACGACCTTCGATCACGACGAGTACGTCATCGAGGCGCTCGGCGCCGGTGCCGGCGGTTTTGTGATCAAGAACACCGATCCCGGCCAGCTGCTGCACGGCATCCGGGTGGTGGCAGGCGGCGAAGCTCTGCTGTCGCCCGGCCTGACCCGCCGGCTGGTTGCCCGGCTCGTCGACCGGGGCCCAAACCGCCAGGTCGACGCTGGGGCGCTGGCCCAGCTCACCGAGCGGGAGCGAGAGGTCGCCGGGCTGGCGGCGCATGGCATGAGCAACGACGAGATCGCCGAGCACCTGGTGATCAGCCCCGCCACCGCCAAGACCCACATCAGCCGGGCAATGGGCAAACTCGGCGCCCGCGACCGCGCGCAGCTGGTCGCGCTGGCATACCGGTACCGCCTGGTCGACCCCCCTGACCCGACGTCACCGACCACTCCATGACCGCTGACGTGTCCCTACGAAGGCGGTTGGGGCCGGGGCTCGCGTGGTAGCGCGACAGGGAAGCAGCTGAAACGCTCGAAGGGAGGCAATATGGCTGCCAAGTTCGTCCTCAAGCAGGGCTCGACCGGCAAGTACCGCTTCAACCTGGTCGCCCCCAACGGTCAGGTGATCGCGACCAGCGAGAGCTACGACAGCAAGTCCGGGGCGATCAACGGCATCGAGTCGGTGAAGAGCAACGCCCCCAGCGCCAAGGTCGACGACGAGACCAAGCGCTGAACCACCGCGTGACGAGCTTCTTCGGGAAGCTCGACTGACGGACGAGGTCGCGCCGCCCCCGGGCGCGGCTTCTCCTACTCCAGGTGACCTTGACCCTGACCGCCTCGGCGACCTATACTGAACCACATGGTTCAGTATCTGCTCGATCGGACCTTCTCGGCGCTGGCGGATCCCACGCGGCGCGAGATCCTCGTCCGGCTCGCCCGGGGGCCGGCGTCCATCAGCGAGCTGGCTGAGCCGTTCGGCATCACCCTCACCGGGCTGAAGAAGCACGTGCGGGTCCTCGAGGACGCGCGGCTGGTCACCACCGAGAAGGTCGGACGGACGCGGCACTGCCGCCTGGGTCCCGAGGGCCTGGAGGACGCGATGCACTGGATCCAGACGTACCGGCGGCAGTGGGAGCGGCGCCTCGACGGGCTCGAGGCCTACCTGGAGCAGCAGCGCCAGCGGAAGGGGGAGCAGGGATGAGCTACGAGCTGCGGGTGGAGCGGGTGCTCAACGCGAGCGCCGAGGAGGTCTTCGACGCCTACACCGACGCCGAGGCGGCGAAGGTGTGGTTCACGCTCGGCCCGGACGGGCCCGACGGCTCCATCGCCGAGATCACCAACGACCTGCGCGTCGGCGGCGAGTGGAACGCCGCCTGGGGCGAGGACCCCGACCAGCTGTTCCGCGAGCGCGGCGTGTGGCAGGTGGTCGAGCGGCCCCGCCGGCTGGTGATGGCGCACACCGGCTGGACGCCCGACGGCCAGACGATGGACACCACGATCGAGGTGACCTTCGAGGACCTCGGCGGCAAGACCCGCATGGTCGTGGCGCAGCGCGGCTTCCCGACCGAGGAGGTCCGCGACTTCTTCGCCGCCACGGCGTGGAACGGCGCCTTCGACCGCATCGAGCGCTACCTCGCGCAGCGGTCAGCGCGCTAGCACCACCGAGGGGGGGTCGGGGGAGCCCGGGACCGGGCTCCCCCGATGTGCGCCTAGAGCACCGTGGAGCCGTACATCTCGCCGAGCGGGTCGGCGATCAGCTCGACGCGCAGGCCGTCGGGGTCGCGGAAGTAGATCGAGGTGCCGCTCTCGAGCAGGTACTCGATGCCGGCGTCGTCCAGCTTGGCGCGCAGGCGCTGCCACTTCTCCGGCTCGACCGAGATGGCGATGTGGTGCAGCCCGCCGAGCACCTCGGCGTAGGGGCCGAGGTCGAGGCCGGGGAAGTCGAAGAAGGCGATGAGGTTGTGGTTGCCGATGTCGAAGAAGAAGTGGTTCGAGCCGCGGTAGTCGCGGTTCTCGAAGATGTCGGTCAGCGGGAACTCGAGCAGGTCCTGGTAGAAGCGGACCGTCTGTTCCACGTCGGAGCTGAGGAAGGCGACGTGGTGCAGGCCGCGCGCGGACGACCCGGGCCGCTCGCCGGCGGGCCGCAAGTGGGTCGAGCGGATGCGCTCGCGCTCCTTCTCGATGGCTGCCAGGTCGATCGCGGGATCGGTCATGGTCGCCCCTAGATACGGAAGAACAGGTTGAGGTAGTGGTCGGCGGGTCCGACCTCGCCGCGGATGGTGCCGGAGTTGCTGCGGCCGAAGGCGGTGAGCACGAAGCTGCCCGGGTCGAACTCGATCACCGTGGGCAGGTCGTCGACGGAGCCGGCCTCGAAGGCGACGCCCTCGGGGCCGACGTTCACCCGGTGCTCGCCGGCGTTGCGGCCGGAGACGCGCAGGCCGAGCGTGATCGGCTCGGACGTGCCGCCGGTGTCCGCGGTGGCCTGCCACAGCACGAACATGAACGGCACCAGCAGGTCGGCGGCGTCGCCGCGCAGGCCGTGGGCGCGCCCGGTGCCCTGGCGGATGTCCCAGCTGTGCACGCCGTAGTCCATCAGCTGGAAGGCGGGGTAGAAGAAGGCCGGCAGCGGGCCCATGTAGACGTGCGGGACCATCAGGCCGCCCCAGTCGTCGGGGCCGAGGGCCTCGAAGGTCTCCATCATCTTGGCGAAGTCGGTGCGCAGCCGATCCATCATCGCCTGCTGGGACTCGCCCCGGAAACCGGTGGCGCGCTCGTTGACGCGCTGCGCCATGATGCGCAGCCCGAGCGCGTCGGCGGCCTCGCCCTTGCCGCGGGCGGCGTCGAACGAGACGAAGTAGGCCTCGGTCGTGTCGACCAGGTGGCCGACCACGTCCCGCACCGACCAGCCGGTGCACGCGGTCGGCGCGTCCCAGGCGTCGGGGGCCTCCGCCATGGCGAAGAACCCGTCCGCCTCCTCGCGGACGACCCGCAGCAGGTTGTCCTTGCCGTCGTAGGTCATGCCGTTCCAGCCGCTCATGCCGTCCTCCTCCTCACTCGGCGGCCTCCTCACCGGCCGCCGCTGGGTCCTGGCTGTTGGTCTGCCGGCGCCGGGCGGCGCCCCTCGTACGCATGGCGCAGCAGCGCCGCCACGGCGGGCTGGGCGAGGCGCCGGTCGGCCGCCGCGACCTGCTCCGCGGCGGCGTCGAGGTCCTGCTCGTGCAGGCCGAGCTGGCGCAGGCTCTGGCAGGCACCGGTGCGCCTGGCAAGGTCCCAGAGGCCGCCGGGCGCGTCGTCGGCGCCGAGGGCGGCGGCGACCCTCGCCAGCCCGCCCCGGTCGGGGCCGAGTGCCGCCGCGTGGGGCAGCACCGCGGCGTGCACGCCGGCGTGGGGCAGGCCGAAGCTGCCGCCCAGGACGTGGCAGATCCGGTGGTGCGGCCCGGTGCCGGCGCCGGCGAGCGCCAGGCCGGCGAGCCAGGCACCCCGCAGCGCCTCGCCCCTGGCGTCGAGGTCGGCGGGACGCTCGACGCAGCGCGGCAGCGCGCCGGCGAGGGCGCGCAGCCCCTCCTCGGCGAAGAGCGTGGTGAGCGGACCCGCGGGAGGATCGACCGGGGGGCTGCCGCTTCGCTCCTCGAACC
>DASUZB010000004.1:0-3558 GCA_036377075.1 Actinomycetes bacterium
AGGGCAAGCTGATCCAGCGCATCGATTTGGGCGACGAGCATCAGATGGTGCTCGAGCTGAGGCCGGCTCACGACCCCCGGAAGCTCTGGGGTTTCGTCGGGGTGGTGATCAGCGTCGAGGATCTCTCCGCCTCGGTGTGGCTGTGGCACCGCGACGGCGACCGCTGGGCGGTGCGCAAGGTCGTCACCATCCCCGCCGAGCCGGCCGACCCCGACCTGCTGCCGCCGGCCCTCAAGCCGTTCGGGGCGGTGCCGCCAATGGTCTCCGACATCGACCTGTCGGTCGACGACCGCTGGCTGTACGTCTCCTGCTGGGGCACCGGCGAGCTCAAGCAGTACGACGTCAGCGACGTCTTCAACCCGCGCGAGACCGGCTCGGTCCGCCTGGGCGGCATCGTCGGCCGCACGCCGCATCCGGCCGCGCCCGAGGAGCGGCTGGGCGGCGGGCCGCAGATGGTGGAGGTCAGCCGCGACGGCCGCCGGGTCTACGTGACCAACTCGATCTACGCCGCCTGGGACGACGTCTTCTACCCCGACGGCGTCGGCGCCTGGGCAGCCAAGCTGGACGCCAACACCAACGGTGGCGGGATCACCCCGGACGCGCGGTTCTTCCCCCACGGCGAGGACTTCCGCGGGCTGCGGGTGCACCAGACCCGGCTGCAGGGCGGCGACGCCTCCAGCGACTCCTACTGCCACACGAGCTGACCATGACCCCGCCAGTCGCCCACCACCTGGGGGAGGAGTCGCTCGCCCCGCTGCTGCTGCTCGGCAGCGGCGGCGGGCTCTCCTTGCTGGTCACCATCGGCCGGGCACGGCTGGCGGCCGCCCGCGCCAAGCTGATGACCCGACCGAGGCGGACGCCATGATCATCACCGGCACGGCACCGGATCGGCCACTAGTCGCTGCCGTCCAGCTCGGCGAGGTGCTTGTCGAAGCCGATGTAGATGCGGGCCGAGGCGTTGCCGGCCAGCTCCGCGAGGGTCTCCAGCTCGCGAAGGCGCAGCAGGGCGGGGTGCTGCGCGTAGGCGGCCGCCGCCTCGGCGCGGCGGCGCAGGGCGTCCACCTCCGCCTCGGCGCGGACCCGCTGGGACTCCGCCTCGCTCTGGGCGGTGAGCCGCTCGGCCTCGGCACGGGACCTGGCCTCGATCCGCTCCCGCTCGGCCCTGGTGCGCGCCTCGATCAGCTGCGCCTCGCTGAGCCGCTCGGCGGTGAGCACCCGGTTCATGATCTCCTGCAGGTTCCCGGGGAAGATCAGGTCCTTGACGTCGGCGCGGAGGATCGCCACGCCGTAGCCGGCGGCGGCGTCCTGGACGTCGCGGAGGATGTCCTCGCTGAGCTGGTTGCGGTTGGTCAGGATCGCCTCCAGGGTCATCGAGGCGAGCGAGCGCCGCGCCGCCAGCTGCACGTCGCTGTAGAGGCGGTCCTCGTAGGCGGCCACGTTCTGCAGCGCCGCGGTCGGGTCGACGACGCGGAACTGGGTGATGATGCTGACCCGCACCGCGACCTTGTCGGAGGTGAGGATCTCCTGGCCCTTGATGGTGAGCTCGCGCTCGCGCATGTCGACCAGCACGATCTCGACCTGGGGCCGGCGCGGCCGGTGGCGCGGCAGCTCGTAGCGGCCGGCCTCGAGCACCTCGGTGAGGACGCCGTCCTGGTAGCGCAGCCCGCGGTGGGTGCTGCGGATGACGATCTCCCGTACCTGCCGCCTCATGGCCATGCCTGCCCTGCCTCCGCGTCGAAGAGGACGCCCCGTAGCAGGCCCGATGTGAGGGACGAGCGGATCAGATAGAGAGTCCGATCAGCATCGGGGTGAGAAACCCAGTCGCACCGGATCCGTAGAAGGCTCGCCTCTGAACCTGCCGGGGCTGGGCGGAATCTAGCAGGACGGGCGCCGCGGGCACGAGCCGTTTCCACCGCCCGGCCGTGGCGCTACGGGCCGGGCGCGAGCGGCGCGCGGGCGCTCCGCCGCCGGGCGAGCAGGCCGGCGGCGAGCGTGGCCAGCGCGCCGCCGTAGCGGGAGACCAGCCCGACCGCGGTGTTGCCGAGTTCGCGGGCGGCGGTCGGCCCGGTGGTGGCGACGCCGCGCACCTGCGGCAGGATCGGCACCAGGTTGACCGACAGGACGACCGCGACCAGGCTCGTCAGGCTCCACGGGAGCACCGCGACCATGGCGAGCAGCGGCAGCTCGTGCCAGTAGAAGATCCACGGCGTCAGCAGCAGGTAGGCGAGGAACCAGGTGGCCATCGCCGGCCACGGGTCGCCGCTGCGCGCCACCCGCCGCGCCGCCAGCGCCAGGGCGACGGTGATCGCCACCGCGGAGAGGATGCGGCCGGCCTCCGCGCCGACGCGCGCCGCGCTCGTGTCGACCACCCCGAACGCCGCCGGCAGCAGCCAGGCCAGCCCGCGGCGGACCAGGTTCGGCAGGCTGCCGGTGGAGAAGTGCTCACCCACGTCCAGGATGCTCGAGACCACCCGCGTGCCGGCGCCGGCGTAGGGGAGGTAGGACAGGCCGGTGACGGCGGCGCCGAGGGCGCCGAGCCCGGCGAACACCCCCAGCCGCCGCGCCAGGGGCCGGCCCGGCTCGCGGCCGAACGCCAGCCACAGCCCGTAGAGGCCGGCCAGCGGCCCCAGGTACAGCTTGACCAGGAACGCGAGCACCAGCAGGGTGAACGCGACCAGGTGGCGGCCGCGGCCGTGGGCCAGCAGCGCGCCGGCGACCAGCAGCAGCAGCAGCGCGTCGACGTGGGCCGACATCGCGACCGCCTGCAGCACCATCGGGTTGCAGCCGACCAGCAGCAGCGGCCAGCCAGGGTCGCCGCCGCGGTCGCGGGCCACCCGGACCAGCACCCAGATGGCCGCCAGCTCGGCCGCGACCAGCAGCAGCTTCATCCAGATCACCCAGGCGAGCAGGCTGGGACCGGCGAGCACGGCGACGCCGCGCAGCAGCAGCAGGAACGGTGGGCCGTAGACGGGCCCGACGAAGCGCCACGACCACAGCGGGTACCAGGGGTCGAAGGGGTGCTGGGCGGGGATCGACAGGTACGGGTTGGCGCCGTAGGCCAGCTGCACCTTGCCGTAGAACGAGTAGGCGTAGACGTCCTCGGAGGCGACCGGCGGCACCAGCAGGGCCAGGGCGGTGAGCACGACCACGCCCGCGACCAGCAGCGGCAGCCCCGGCCGCCGGCCGCGGCGCCACTGCCACACGGCGGCGCCGAACGAGCCCATCGCCAGCAGCCAGAACCCGGTCACCTGCCCCTCCGGCTTGCCGCTGGCGTTGTAGTCGAGGTTGGTGGGCAGCTTGTGGATCGGCCCGAACTGGGGCAGCAGCGGGACCACCAGGAACAGCCCGATGCCCAGCGCGATGCCGGCCAGGCAGGCGGCGAACACCTGCTGGTCGGAGCGCCCGGCCAGCCAGCGCCGCAGCGCCCCGAGGCGGCCCGGCCTGCCGCCGTCGTCGCGGCCACGCACCCGCGGCCGGCCCGGCTCGACCCGGGTGGTCACGGCCCCGCCTCCGCGCCCCGCGCGGCCCCGCGGGCGGCGGGCGCCTCGCCGGCGCTCC
>DASUZB010000005.1:0-5539 GCA_036377075.1 Actinomycetes bacterium
CTCGATGTCCCTGGTCGAGGAGAGGCTTCGCAGTCGTTGGCGGCATGGCGGATGATGCGCGCCATGGCGGACTCCCTGACCGCCCCCCGCGCCCGCTCCACCCCCGAGCAGCGCGGCTGGTACTGGTACGACTGGGCGAACTCGGCCTTCCAGACGACGGTCACCACGGTGTTCGCCGGCCCGTACCTGACCGCCGTGGCGCGGGCGGCGGCGGACGGGAGCGGCTACGTGCACCCGCTCGGCGTGCCGGTGCGGGCCGGCGCGTACTTTCCCTACCTGGTGTCGCTGTCCGCCCTGCTGCAGGTGCTGTGCATGCCGGTGCTGGGGGCGATCGCTGACCGTACCGGCCGGCGGCGGCTGCTGCTCGGCCTGCTCGCCTACCTCGGGGCTGGCACCGGGTTGTTGCTGTGGCTGGTGACCGGTGGTCGCTACCTGCTCGGCGGGTTGCTGTTCCTGGTCTCGACGGTGGCGTTCGGCTCGGCCAACGTCGTCTACGCCGCGTTCCTGCCCGACATCGCCACCCCTGACGAGCGGGACGGGGTCTCGTCCAAGGGGTGGGCGTTCGGCTACCTCGGTGGCGGCCTGCTGCTGGCCGCGAACCTGGTGCTGTTCCGGCTCGCCGACGCCGGGACGGTCCCGCTGGCGGAGGGCACGGCGGTGCGCCTGAGCATGGCGTCGGCGGCGCTGTGGTGGGCCGGGTTCACCGTCATCCCGCTGGTGCGGCTGCGCGACCCGGCCGGGCGGGTCGCGCTGGCGGGGGGCGTCCTGCGGGCGGGGTTCGGCCAGCTCTGGGCGACCTTCGGCCGTCTCGGGCATGCGCCGGCGACGCTGCTGTTCCTGGCCGCGTACCTGCTCTACAACGACGGCGTCCAGACGGTGATCTCGCAGTCGTCGGTCTACGCCGACCAGGAGCTGCGCATGAGCGCGAGCGTGATCATCGTGGCGATCCTGCTGGTGCAGTTCGTGGCGATGGCCGGTGCCTGGCTGATGGGCCGGCTGGCCGAGCGCTACGGGGCCAAGCGGGTGGTGCTCGCCTCCCTGCTGGTCTGGATCTCGGTGCTGGCCTACGCCTTCGTCCTGCCGGCGGGCAGGGTCTCGCCGTTCTTCGTGCTCGCGGTGCTGATCGGCTTCGTGCTCGGCGGCACCCAGGCCCTGTCGCGCTCGCTGTTCTCCCACATGGTCCCGCACGGGCGAGAGGCGGAGTACTTCAGTCTCTACGAGATCGCCGACCGCGGCACCAGCTGGCTCGGCACCCTGCTGTTCGGGCTTGCGCTGCAGTTCAGCGACAACTACCGGCTGGCGATCATCTCCCTGCTGGTGTTCTTCGTGCTCGGCTTCGCGCTGCTGGCCCGCACCCCAGTCCGCGCCGCGATCGCCGAGGCGGGCAACCCCGCACCCACCCGCCTGTAGCCGAAGAACCGCGTCCCTGGAAGCACTAGATCGCCATAGCGCGGAAGAACTATGCACACAGATATCCCCAGCCTGTGGACAACCATGGTGCCCCACGTGCGTGGCTTGCGGGGTGGGGTGGCGTGCCTGCACAGTGACCCGGCACGTAGCGTCTCGTCCCCGGGTGCATTCCATGAGCGAGCATGACGTACGAACGCGGCCGAGCTTCCTGATCGACATGGATGGGGTGCTGGTCCACGAGGACGACCTCATCCCTGGGGCTGACCGCTTCATCAAGGGCCTGGGAGAGGCGGAGCTGCCGTTCCTGGTGCTGACCAACAACTCCATCCTGACCCCGCGGGACTTCGCCGCCCGGCTGGCCAGGACCGGCATCGACCTGCCGGCCGATTCGATCTGGACCTCGGCGCTGGCGACCGCGCAGTTCCTGGACTGGCAGCGGCCGGGCGGCACCGCCTACGTGGTCGGCGAGGCCGGGCTGACCACCGCGCTGCACGACGTCGGCTACGTCCTGTCCGACCGCGACCCCGACTACGTGGTCCTCGGGGAGACCCGCACCTACAGCTTCGAGGCCATCACCCGGGCGATCCGGCTGATCAAGGCGGGGGCGCGCTTCATCGCCACCAACTCCGACGTCACCGGGCCGTCGCCCGACGGCGTGCTGCCGGCGACGGGCTCGGTGGCCGCCCTGGTCACCGCCGCCACCGGGATCAAGCCGTACTTCGTGGGCAAGCCCAACCCGTTGATGGTGCGCTCGGCGCTGAACCGGATCGGCGCGCACTCGGAGTCGACCGTGATGATCGGCGACCGCATGGACACCGACGTGGTCGCGGGGCTGGAGGCCGGGCTCGAGACGGTCCTGGTCCTGACCGGGGTGACCAGGGCCGACCAGGTCGAGCGCTTCCCCTTCCGGCCGTCGCGCGTGGTCGGCTCGATCGCCGACCTGCTCGAGGACCTCTAGGCGGCGCACTCGCCGACGTTGACCGCGCCGCCGCTCTGGGAGGCGGCGTCGAGCGCGTGCCGCAGCTCGGTCATGGTGAGGGCGTAGCCCTCGCGCCCGTCCAGGGTCGAGGCGGCGAACACGACCCCGAGCAGCCGGCCCTGGCGGTCGACCACCGGGCCGCCTGAGTCGCCCTTGCGCACGGTCGCCCGCAGCACGAAGATCTCGCGCTTGGCCAGGTTGCGCGAGTAGATGTCGCGCCCGACGGCGCTGGTGCGGGCGACCACGCGCGCGCCGACGATCTTCTCGTCGCCGCCGCCCGGGTAGCCGATCACGGCGCCCTCGGTGCCGTTGGGCACGTCGGCGCGCGCCTCGAGCGGGGCCAGGGTGGAGCCGCCGACGCGCAGGATCGCCAGGTCGCGGTTGGGGTCGAACAGGATCACGGTCGCCTTGTGGCGGGTGCCGTCGCGCGCGCGCACGGTCTGGTTGCCGGTGCCGGCCACGACGTGGGCGTTGGTCACGTACAGCTCGCGCGAGATCGGGAAGCCGCTGCCGAAGACGAGCCCACCGCAGCCGAAGCTCTCTACGCGCACGGTCGAGCGGGCAGCCTTGGTGATGCCCGGCGTGGCGCCGACCGCCGGTGGCGCGCCCTGGGCGGCCGGGCCGCGCAGGTCGGTGAAGACGTCGGGGAAGACCGAGCGGCCGAACAGGCGCCTGATCTGGGCGAAGGCGGCGGGCGGCGGCGGGGTCCACTGGTCGATGGCGCGCAGTACGGTCGAGTTGGCGATGCCGCGCGAGATCGCGGGCACCGGGCCGGCGCTGAGGGTCGATGCCACCAGCCACAGCACGACAGCGCCGACCACGGTGGCGACCACGGCCCCGCCGACGGCGTCGATGCCCCTGGCCACGCGGCCGTTGCCGGCGCTGGAGCGGATGCGCATGCCGATCCGCACCCCGATCGCCTGCCCGACCATGGCCACGAACACGAAGATGGCGACGCCGACCAGGAGCCGCTGGATCGAGTCCTGGCTGGACACCAGCAGCCCGATCCTGGTCGCCACCCAGGCGCCCAGGAGCAGGCCGGCCAGCAGCCCGATGTAGCGCAGCAGCTCGACGGCCAGCCCGCGGCGCATGCCGCCGAGGGCGGCCAGGGCCAGGAGCGCGACGAGGACGAGGTCCAGCCAGTGAAAGGTCATCGAGCCGATTCAACCACTCGAGCCCAACCTGCGGACGCGCCTGGCGCACGGATCGGAAGTTTCACGCAGAGCGGAGTTTTCCTGGACGTAACACGGCGGCGACGGCTGGGCAACGCCCGGGTGGGAAGCATTCAGGTGACGGCTCTTGGCGGACGGCGCTGCATGGGAGGTCCCATGGACACCGATCGATGCCGGCACCCGGACGGCCCCACCTGCATGTGGTGCCCGCCGCTGCCCCCCGACGCGCCAAGGGCGCGGCCCCGCAAGCGAGCCCTGCGAACCCTTCAACGACCAGCTCCCCCTGCCGATATCACCTCTGGCGGCCGCTGAACCACCGGGTGCGGCCGCTCGCGAACAGCGATCGGCGGCGCAGGGGGTGTCGGCAGCGTGGTTGGAGGCGGGACGAGCGAGGGAGTGCTGGCCAAGGCGCCGGTCGAGGTGCTGGCCAAGGCGCCGGTCCCAGCCCCCGAACCACGGCCGATCGTGCTGGCGGCTGCCAGGGCCCTGTTCAGGGCGCCCCAGGCCGAGGACGCCTGCTGGGCCGACCTCGAGCTGGCCGACGGCACCGTGCGCGCCTGCGGGCGCCAGGAGGCGACCAGCCTCGGGCTCTGCGCCGACCACCTGGTCGAGCTGTTCGGCATCCAGGCCTAGCCCGGACGTCTCGGCCGTCATACGACCCGTAATCGACTCGCCCTCGTCGGGCGACCTGGTGGACCCTGCCGTGGCAAGGCAAGCACCTCACCACAGGGACGGCTCACCATGTCCACGCTCGCGCCCGGCCGCCGCCTCGCCACCATCGAGCGGGTCGCCGAGGTCGCACCCATCGACGGTGCGGACGCGATCGTGCGCGCCAGGATCAGGGGCTGGGACGTGGTCGTGCGCAAGGGCGAGCTGGCCGCCGGCGACCTGTGCGTCTACTTCGAGGTCGACTTCGAGGTCGACTCGCTGCTGGACGTGGGCGATGAGCGCTTCGCCTTCCTCGCCCCGCGCGGCGTGCGCACCGACGTGGCCGGCAACAAGGGCCACGTGCTGCGCACCGCCCGCCTGCGCGGCCAGTACTCGCAGGGCCTTGCCATGCCGGTGGCCGACTTCCCGGAGCTGGGCGGGATCGACCCCGGGCGGGTGGGCGAGGACGTCACCGAGCGCCTGGCCGTGCGCAAGTGGGACCCGCCCATGCCGGCCGAGCTGGCCGGCACGGCCAGGGGCCCGCGCCCGGCCTGGATCCCTGCCAGCGACGAGGAGCGCATCCAGAACGTGGCCGCGATCCTCGGCGCCCGCGACGGGATCGACTGGGTCGCGACGGAGAAGCTCGACGGCACCTCGGCGACCTTCTGGGTCGCCCCTGGCGACCAGGGCGTGTGCAGCCGCAACCTCGACCTGGTGGCGCAGCCGTCGCAGCGGCTGTGGCAGCTCGCGGCCGAGCTGGACGTGCACGAGCGCCTGCGCGCCGCCGGCCTCGGCGAGCTGGTCGCGCTCCAGGGCGAGGTCTACGGCGAGGGCATCCAGGGCAACCCGCTGCGCGTCAGGGGCTCGCGCTTCGCCGCCTTCACGCTGCGTGCGGGCGCCGACGAGCTGCCGAGGGGCGCCTGGCCGGCCTGGGTGGCCGAGCTGTCGGTGCCCGTGCACGAGCTGGCCTTCCCGGCCTCCGTGGACGAGGCCCTGGCCCAGGTCGAGACGCTGCGCTCGAAGGTGTCACCCGAGCGGCCGGTCGAGGGCGTGGTCTGGCGGGCGGCCGACCGGGCCACGGTGACCACGGCCGACGGCGCGCTCCTGCGCGCCTCGTTCAAGGTCATCAGCAACCGCTACCTGCTCAAGCACGACCGCTGACTCGTTGGTCAAGCACGACCGCTAAGGCGGGCGGCGCCGGCCAGCGCGACGGGGCAGCCGCCCTGGTAGCGGCGGCAGGCGCCGGTATCGCACATGCGGCAGCCCCAGCGCACGGGGCCCGTTGAGAACCTCGGCCCCCTGGTCATCGCGCCCATGACGCGGCCGGCCA
>DASUZB010000006.1:0-38038 GCA_036377075.1 Actinomycetes bacterium
GGCCCACGCGCCAGGCAACGGCCGCCGAGGCAGTGGTGAGCCCGCCCGACGACGGCGAGCAGCTCAACGCCTACATTCGCCGCACGCTGTTTCCCCAGCTCCCCGCGGACAGGTGCGTCACTGGACATGTCCTCCTGCCCGGGAAGCCCGGCTGGAAGGTTCCGTTCCCCTGCGATGCCGGGATCAAGGCCTGGCCGGCCCCGCAGATCTCCGACGCCAAGGTGGTCGAGCTCGCTACGGGCAAGGGAACCGCGTTCGCCGAGGCGCTGGTGGCCGAGGCTGGCGTGACCCTCGACCTGGCCAAGGCCGTGCTCGCGAAGTCCGCCGGCGTCACCGTCAGCCAGCTGGGCGCCAAGACCGGCGGCGCGCTGATGGACCAGGTTCTCGCCAAGCAGCTCCCCGAGCTGGGTGGCGTCCAGGTCGCCGACGTGAGCGGCGGGCAGGTCTGCGCCCAAACCCCCAGCGGTCTCGACTGCCCCGTGGCGGTGACAGCCGGCAAGAAAGGCAAGCTGATCGGGGCCCTGGCCGGAGCCATCCTCGGCGGCTACCTCGCGAGCAAGGAGAACGGCGGCAGCAAGGCCACCCTCACGGGAGCCGTTCTCGGCGGGATCGTCGGGATCAAGATCGGTGGCAGCTTCTGACCGCTCGAGCGGTCGGCGCCTCGGTGACATCTCAAGTGGAAGCAGACCGTGAGCAGCAGGAGGGTCGGAGGTCGCTGCGCCGCGCTGGCCGCTAGGGTCCCCCCGCCGGTGCTCGGGCCGGGCGCGGCCGGGGACGAGGGGGACGAACGAGGCGGGGGTGAGCTCCGCGCCGGGGACGAGGTGGTCGCCCTGCTTGTGGAACAGGCTGACCACCTCCCGGCCGCCCGGCCCGACCGGGTGGACCAGGCGGCCACCCGGGAGGAGCTGCTCCACCAGTGGACCGGGGATGCGCGGGGACGCGGCCGCGACGACGATCGCGTGGTAGGGGGCGTGCTCGGGCACGCCCAGGGTGTCGTCACCCACCACGACGGTGACGCGGTCGAGCCCGACGGCTTCGAGGTTGGCCCGCGCCTGTTCGGCGAGGTCGGCGAAGCGCTCCACCGACGCCACCTGGCCGGCGGCCTAGGGGTCCTCGGTGATGGAGATGGCGCCGGACGGGCAGAGGTCCTTCGCCTCGCGCCCGCCGGCCCGGCGTCGGCCACGGCGTCGGCTTCCTCGCCGCCCAGCACGGCCTCAACCGTATCGCCCGCGAGGAGCGGCGCGGCGAGCTGAACGCTGCCTTTTACACCTCCATCTACCTGGGCGTCTCGGTCGCGGTGATCGGCGTGGGCGTGCTCGCCGACGCCGCCTCGCTCGACACCGGCGTGGTGGTGTTCGCGGCCGTCACCGGCGCGGCGTCGCTCCTGGTCGCCGGCTGGCAGCTCGCCAGCGGCCACCGCGAGCCGCGGCCCCTCAGCGCCGCCTGGCACAGGGGCGCAACCGATGACTGATCCATGGCGGGTTGCCTCCGTCCCCGAGACCAGAAGCCGGCCCCTCCGCCACCAAGGAGGAGGGGCTCACGCCGAGGTGCTCACGCGCGGGGCAGGGTCCTCGGTCTCGGCGGGGTACGGACGCTGCCAGACGGTCAGCTCGTACTTGGGGATGCCGTAGGAGACGTCGGTGACGACCTGCTCGACGATGCGGCCGTCGACCAGCCGGAGGGAGTGGAACTCCGCGTGGGTCCCGTGGTCCCCGGTTGGCGGGAGTCCGAAGAACGTCCCCGTGTTGCGGAAGCGCATGCGAAAGCGGAACGCCACCCGAGTGCCGTCGGCGCTGGCGTACTGGTCGAGCAGGGCCAGGCGCAGCCCGGGGAACCCGTGGTGGAACTGCTGCACGAACGGTGCGAGCGGGTCGCGGCCCTCGAGACCCCAGGCGATCGGGCTGTAGAGCGTGAACGCCTGGTCGTACAGGGCCAGCAGCGCGCCGGGATCGTTGCGGCCGAAGGCGTCCACGAACCGCTCCGCGACGGTCTCCGGCCGCTTGCCAGATACCTCGGTCGGCGAGGCGGCCAGGATCTCGGGATTCGGGTCGACGCTGGTGTCCGCCGGGTCGAGCCCCCATTCGTTGAGCTCGAGGTCGGCGATCTGGAAGGTGTTCGGCCCGGCGAACTCCTCCACGATCAGGCCGTCGGCCAGGCGCAGGTAGCGCGTCTCGATCGCGGACCGGCGGGTGGTTCCCTGCGGCCACCGCCGCACCAGGCGCAGGGCCAGCCGCTCGCCGGTCGCGTCGGCGAAGGTGTCGTGCAGCCCGATCTCGGGTCCGTGCAGCCGCGCCGCCGCCCCTGCCAGGCGGGCGGCGATCGCTCCGGAGCCCTCCTCCGGCCAGGCCAGCGGGCCGTAGCTGCGCGCGTCGGGGTGGTAGCAACGGGCGATCTGCTCGGCGTCCCCGGTGGCGAGCGCCCGCACGTAGCGCCGGGCGGGGTCGGTCACCATCAGTACGCCGGCGTCGGTGGGATCGGCCTGCCCGCCCGGACCGCCTCGACCACGGCGGCGGCGTCGGCGGCGCGGTACTCCTCGCCGTAGACCGCCCCTGGGCGGCGGGGCGCCTCCATCACCGCGCAGCCGTCGATCCCGCCGAGGTCGACCGGGACGTAGCCGGCGTCTTCGACCAGCCCGCCGAGGACCGCCTTGGCCTCGGCGTCGTCGCCGCAGATCCACTGCACCACCCGCGCGTCGCCGCTGCGGGTCGCGGCCTGGGCCTGGAACCCGGCCGTCAGGGTGTTGAAGCACTTGGTGTAGCGGGCGCCAGGCATGCGGTCGGCGTTGTGGCGGGCGGCGGTGCGGCCGAGGTCGAGGACGCCGCCCGGGCCGAACTGGTTGGTGGTGTCCACCACGATCCTGCCGCTGAGCGGCCCGGCCTGCGCCAAGGCGGCGTCGATCACCCCCCACGGGACCGACAGCACCACCACGTCGGCCGCCGCGGCGCGGGACGGCTCGCCGACGGTGCCACCGACCTCGGCGGCCAGCGCCGCGAGCCTGGCCCGGTCGCGGGCGAAGCTGACGGTGACCTCGTGGCCGGCGAGCGCGAGCCGGCGGGCGACGTTCCCGCCGATCCTGCCTGCCCCGATGATGCCGATGCGCATGGTCGGCCATGCTATTACTTTGAATTCAAACTATCAACGGGAGGCAGGGATGGAGCGGGACCTGATCGACGACGCGCTCGACTCGTGGTCGCGCGAACGTCCGGACCTCAAGGTCCAGCCGGTCGCCGTGGTGATGCGCGTCAACCGGCTGGCCGCGCACTTCCAGGCCGAGCTCGACGCGGTGTTCGCCGAGTTCGGCCTCTCCAACCCGTCCTTCGAGCTGCTGGCCACCCTGCGCCGCGCCGGCCATCCGTACCGGCTGTCCCAGCGCCAGCTCGCCGACACGCTCGGGCTCACCGCCGGGACGGTCAGCCTGCGCGTCAAGCGCCTGCTGCACCAGGGACTGGTGACGGTGGAGGCCGATCCGACCGACCGGCGGGTGAGCTTCGTCGGCCTGACCGACCGAGGCCAGCAGCGCTTCGACGAGGCCGCGCCCGCCCACCTCGCCAACGAGGAGGACCTGCTGCGCGCGCTGCCCACCGAGGACCAGGCCGCCCTTGCCAGGCTGTTGCGCAGGCTGCTGCTCTCGTTCGAGGGTGCGCCCGCCAGCCTGACACCGGCACGCGCGCTCGGGCTCCACCTGGGCGCGCGGGCAAGGCGTGCCCAACCGGGAACCCAGGCCGCCCGCCCTGCCGGCGTGGCCGTCGCCAAGGTGGACCCTGGCAGCCCGGCGGCCACCGCCGGGCTTTCGCCAGGCGACGTGGTCGTGGCGGCGGCCGGCCACCCCGTCCGGTCCCCCGGCAGCCTGAACCGTGCCATCGCCCTGGCCCGCGACGCCGGCCGGCTGGCCTTCCGCGTCCGCCGGGGCGGGCGTCACCAGGAGCTGGTCGTCGACCTCAGCGGGCAGCCGCCCGACGGCCGAGAATGACGGGGACAGCGAGCTGATCAGGAGGGTGGAACCTTGGCGACCTGGATCTGCGCGGCCTGCGGCAACCACTATCCGGCGGCGGCGTCGCCGCCGGCGGTCTGCGCCATCTGCGCCGACGAGCGCCAGTGGGTGCCGCCCAGCGGGCAGCGCTGGACGACGCTGGAGGAGCTGCGCGCGGCCGGGCACCAGGGCGACGTCCGCGAGCTGGAGCCTGGCCTGCTCGGCATCGGCGCCGAGCCGCCGTTCGCCATCGGCCAGCGGGCGCTGCTGGTGCGCACGCCAGAGGGCAACCTGCTGTGGGACCCGTCCGGCTTCGTCGACGAGCGCTGCCTCCAGGCGGTCCGCGACGCCGGCGGAGCCAGGGCGGTCAGCGCCAGCCACCCACACTTCTACGGCGCGATCGTGGAGTGGAGCCACGCCTTCGACGCCGAGATCCTCCTGGCCGAGCCCGACGCCGCCTGGCTGACGCGCCCGGACGCGGCGGTGCGGACCTGGTCGGGCTCGCTGCTGGTGCTGCCCGGCGTCACCCTGGTGCAGTGCGGCGGGCACTTCGCGGGCAGCGCGGTGGTGCACTGGGCGGAGGGGGCCGCGGGCGCCGGCGCGCTGCTGAGCGGCGACACCATCTTCGTGACCCCCGGGGAGGACCGGGTCACCTTCGTGCGCAGCGCGCCCAACCGGCTGCCACTGCCCGAGCGGTCGGTCCGCGGCGTGGTCGAGGCGGTGCGGCCCTACCGCTTCGACCGCATCTACGGCGGCTGGTGGCAGCCGGTGCTGCGCCACGACGCCAAGCGGGTGGTCGAGCGTTCCGCCGAGCGCTACGTCCAGTGGCTGCACGGCGAGGTGCCCGAGGAGTGACGCCGATCAGCGCACCGGTGCGCGCCCGCCGCGGCTCTCGGCCACGATCGCCGCGAGCGACGCCACCGCCTCGCCGAGCTGGCCGTCGGCGAGGTTGCCGTAGCCCAGCACCAGGCCTGGGCCGATCGCGTCGTCGCGGCACCGGTAGGTGTCCAGGTTGGCGACCCGCATGCCACCGGCGGCGGCGCGGCTGACCACCGCGGCGCAGTCCACCGGGGGGTCGAAGAGGACCAGCAGGTGCAGGCCGGCGGCCACGCCGAGGAGGCGGGCGTCGGGCAGGCGCTCGGTGAGCGCCGCGACCAGCCGGTCGCGGCGCCGGCGGTAGCGCGTACGGGCGGCGCGGAGGTGGCGGTCGTACGCGCCGGCCTGCAGGAAGGCGGCGAAGGCGAGCTGGTCCAGGGTCGACGGCCAGCCCTGGCGCCCGGTCGCGCGCAGCGGCCGGGTCAGGGTCGGCGGCGTCACCACCCAGCCGATGCCCAGCGCCGCCGAGAGCGTCTTGCTCAGCGACCCGAGCAGCACCACCCGCGACGGGTCGGTGCCCTGCATCGTCCCGACCGGCCGGCGGTCGTAGCGGAACTCCGCGTCGTAGTCGTCCTCGAGGATCACGCCGCCGACGCGGCGGGCCCAGTCGAGCAGCGCGCCGCGGCGCTCCGCCGAGAGCACCACCCCGGTCGGGAACTGGTGGGTCGGGCTCACGATCACCGCACGCACCTCCGGGTCGTCGTCGAGCTCGCCGACCCGCAGGCCGTGCTCGTCGACGCGGGTCGGCACGACCCGCAGCCCGGCGCCGGTGGCCGCCTCGCGCAGCCGGTGCCAGCCGGGGTCCTCGACCGCGACGGCGGCGATGCCGGCGGCTCGCAGGGCCTGGCAGACGCGACCGGTCCCGTCGCTGACGCCGCGGCACACCGTCACGTCGGCAGGGTCGACCAGCGCGCCCCGCACCCGCGCCAGGTACTCGGCGAGGACCTGGCGCAGGCGGGGGTGGCCGGTGGTGTCCGGGTAGGCCAGCTCGGCGTAGGGCAGGGTGCTCGCGACCGAGCGGAGCGCCGAGAGCCAGCGTCCGAGCGGGAAGGCGCGCAGGTCGGGCAGGCCGGGCGCCAGGTCGATCCGGGGCGCCCAGGCCGGCGGCGCCTCGGGCGGCGGACGGTCGGGCCTGTTGACCGGGGGGCGACCGCTCGGCCGTGCGTGGCCGCCCGCCACCTGGGCTCCGGCCTCGCTCTCGAGCCCCCCGGACCCCCCCAGGTAGCCGAGGTCCCGGACGCGGGTGCCGGAGCCGACCCGGGCGTCGACGTAGCCCTCGGCCGCGAGCTGCGCGTACGCCTCGGTGACGACCCAGCGGGAGCAGCCGAGGTCCTCGGCCAGCGCGCGGCTGGGCGGCAGGGCGCTGCCAGGCGGGAGCCGGCCGCCGCGGATCGCCTCGCGCAGGGCGCTCGAGAGCCGGGCGTGCAGCGGCCCGTGGCGCCCGTCACCGAGCTCCAGGAGCGTGTCCCACGCAAGATTGGTCTGGGATTCTGACATCAGTTTGGACCGTACACCCACACCAATGGCGGGACTAGCCTGGGGCCGTCAAGCAGCCCGCGCACTCGCAGAAGGGAGCAGCCACCGTGCGCCAGCGGCAAATCAGCGACGGCAGGGTCAGCCTCCAGGTCAGCCAGCTCTGCCTCGGCACGATGAACTTCGGCTACCGCACCGACGAGCGCACCTCGTTCGCCATCCTCGACCGGTTCCTCGAGGCGGGCGGCGACTTCCTCGACACGGCCAACAACTACGGCCAGTGGCACGGCGACGCCGGCGAGAGCGAGCGGGTCATCGGGCGCTGGCTGCGCTCCCGTGGCGTGACCGACCGGATGGTCGTGGCGACCAAGGTGGGCGCGAGGACGCTGGTCCCCGGTGACCCGAGCCCCGAGCACTGGCAGGGTCTCGGCGGCAAGACCATCCGGGAGGACGCCGAGACCAGCCTGCGCCAGCTCGGCGTCGAGCGGCTGGACCTCTACTACGCCCACGTCGACGACCGCTCCACGCCCTTGGAGGAGAGCGTGGACGCCATGGCCGAGCTCGCCGAGCGTGGCACGGTCGGCCTGCTCGGCGCGAGCAACCACGCCACCTGGCGGATCGAGCGGGCGCGCGCGATCGCGCGCGCCGGAGGCCGGCCCTCCTACCAGTGCGTGCAGCAGGAGCACAGCTACCTGCTGGCGCAGCCGGAACGCGGGCAGGTCAACCTGATCAGCGAGGAGCTGGTCGACTACGCCACCGCGGAAGGCCTGACCCTGCTGGCCTACTCGCCGCTGCTGAAAGGGATGTACGCCCGTCCGGACATGGCACCGCTCGACGGCTACGGCCACCCCAGCAACCAGGCGCGGCTGACGGTCCTGCGCGAGGTCGCGGCCGAGCTGGGCGCCACCCCGAACCAGGTGGTGCTCGCCTGGCTCGCGCAGGGCCAGCCGCCGATGATCCCGATCGCGGGCGCGAGCAGCGTCGCGCAGCTCGACGAGCTGCTCGGCGCCGTGGGCCTGCGCCTGGACGAGGAGGTCCGCGGGCGCCTCGACGCGGCCGGCCGCCACGCCGAGGGCTGGGAGGCCAGCTCGCCGGCGCCGGCCGCGTAGCGGCCGTAGGGTGACCGGCCAGGCGGTGGCGAGGCATCATCATGTCGCGGTCACCGCGACCGCGTCGTCTGGTCGACCGTTGGGGGGCCGTGATGCGCCAGCCGCCGCCGGGTCCGCCGGCGGATCCCGAGCCGAGGCAGCAGATCCGCTTCTGCGTCACGCCTACCGGCGTGCGGGTGGCGTACGCGACGGTCGGCCGGGGTCCGGCGCTGGTGGTGCCGGCGGCCTGGCTCGGCCACCTGGAGCTGGCGTGGCGGGACCCGGCCGTGCGCGCGTTCTACGCTCCGCTCGCCGCGCACCGCACCGTGGTCCGCTACGACAAGCCGGGCTGCGGGCTGTCGGACCCGTGGCCGGGCCGCCAGACGCTCGGCAGCGACCTCGAGGTGCTCGAGGCGGTCGCCGACCACCTCCGGCTGGACCGCTTCGACCTGCTCGGCATCTCGATGGCCGCGCCGGTGTCGGCCGCGTTCGCGGCACGGCATCCCGACCGTGTCGGCCGCCTGGTCCTCTACGGCGGCTACGCCGACGGCCGCCGGATCGCCTCCGCCGAGGTCGCCGCGGCCATGCTCGACCTGGTCAGGGCGCACTGGGGTCTCGGCTCGGACGTGCTGGCCGACGTCTTCATGTCCGACGGCAGCGCCGAGGCCAAGGCGCAGTTCGCGCGGCTGCAGCGCGGCGCCGCATCGGCGCAGCTCGCCGCGGAGCTGCTGGCGCAGTGCTACGAGATGGAGGTCGGGCAGGACCTGGACCGCGTGGCCGCGCCGACGCTGGTGCTGCACCGGCGCGGCGACCGGGCGATCCCCTTCCACCTCGGCCGCGACCTCGCCGCCCGGATCCCCGACGCGCGGCTGGTGACGCTCGAGGGCCGCAGCCACCTCCCGTACGTCGCCGACGCCGCGGCGGTGGTGCGCGCGGCCCTCGGGTTCCTCGGTGGCCCGGCGAGCGTGGTCCAGCCGGCGCCCGGCCGGGCGCCAGGGATGCTCACCGCCCGGCAGCTCCAGGTCACGGCGCTGGTCGCCGAGGGCCTCACCAACCGGCAGATCGCCGAGCGGCTGGGGATCGAGGAGCGCTCCGCCGAGGGGCACCTGGAACGGATCCGCCAGCGGCTGGGGGTCACCTCCCGCGCCCAGATCGCCGCCTGGTGGGCGCGGGGCGCGCAGGCGGATGAGGTACCGGGTTGAGGTACCTGCTGGGGTGGTTTCCCGCCTGACGGCCGACCTTTGCTCGCCTAGCCTCTGAACGTTCGGCTCACGTCGCACGACAGGAGGAGCGTCGGAAGTGGTCGCGCCTGGTCTGGATCTCCGCGTGGAGCCGCGTTTCTGCGGGCCGCCCGGCTTCGCCAACGGCGGCTTCGCGAGCGGCTCGCTCGCGGCGCTGCTCGGTGGCACGGCCGAGGTGACCTTGCGCCGCCCGGTGCCGCTGGGCCGTGCGCTGCCGGTGCGCCGCGACGGCGACCACTCCCTGGTGGTGGAGGACGCCGGCGTCGTGCTCGCGGAGGCACGACCGGCCGAGGTGGAGCTCGCCGTGCCCGACCGGCTGACGGCGGAGGAGGCGGACGCCGCGGCCGGCCGGTTGCGCTACTACGACGCCCCGGTGTTCCCTGCCTGCTTCGCCTGTGGCCCGGCGCGCGCGCCAGGCGACGGGCTGCGGATCCTTCCCGGCCGGGTGGACGGTCGCCCCCTGTGGGCGGCGCCGTGGACGCCGGACCGTTCGGTCGCCGGCGCGGACGGGCAGGTCCGACCGGAGGTGGTCTGGGCGGCGCTCGACTGTCCCAGCGGGCTCGCGGCTGCCGACGCGGCCGGCCTGCCCGACGGCACCATGATCCTGCTCGGGCGGATGGCCGCCGACCTGGCCGCGCCGCCTGGGCCCGGCGACCGGTGCCGGGTGGTCGCCTGGCCGGTCGTTCGCGACGGCCGCAAGCTCACCGCCGGGTCGGCGCTGCTCGGCGCGGGCGGCGAGGTGCTCGCGGCGGCCAGGACCACCTGGATCATCGCGCAGCGCTCCTTCGCCAACGCCGGCGCTCCGCACCCGGAGGCCTCGACGACGAGCGGCCGAGGAGGCCCGGGATGAGCGCGGGCCGCCGCGGGGTGGCGCTGACCCCGATGGAGACCCGGCGCGAGGTCATCGTGCGGGCGGCCCGGCTCGCCGACGAGCTGGGCTACGAGGCGTTCGCGCTGCCGGAGGGCTGGGGGCTCGACTCGACCCTGGTGCTGACCGAGATCGCGCTGCGGACCCGCCGCATCACGCTGGTGTCCGCCGTCCTCTCGGTCTGGGGTCGCACCCCGGCGACGCTGGCGATGACCGCCGCCACCCTGCACCAGCTCGCGCAGGGCCGCTACGTGCTCGGGCTCGGCCCGAGCACCAGGGCGCTGGCGGAGGGGTTCCACGACGTCGCCTTCGACCACCCGGCCGGCAAGCTGCGGGAGGTGACCACCAAGGTCCGCGCGCTGCTCGCCGGCGAGCGTGCCCAGCTCGACGCCCCCACCGGGGCGCGCCCGCCGCGCCTCGGCCAGCCGCCCGTGCCGGAGCTGCCGATCTGGCTCGCGGCGCTCGGTGACCGGACCACGCGGGTCGCCGCCGAGCTGGCCGACGGCTGGTTCCCCATGTTCGTCACCTGCGACCGCCTCGCCGGCTGGACCGTCGACCTGGGCCGCGTGCGCCAGGCCGCCGGCCTGCGGCCAGGGCCGCTCACCGTCGCCGCCGGCCCGATGACCGTCGCCGGCACCGGCAGCGCCCGGGACCTCGCGGCGGGCTGCATCGCCTGGTACCTGTCCTCCATGGGCGACGTGTACGCCCGCGCCGCCACCAACCAGGGCTACGGCACCGCGGTCAAGGCCGTCCTCGCCGCCAACCCGCGCCCCAGCCCACGCAGCATGGTCGTGCCCCCCGAGGCCGCGGTCCTGGTCGACGAGCTCACCGCCCACGGAACGCCCGGGCAGGTCCGCGACCGGCTGGCCCGCTGGGACGACACGGTCGACGTCACGATGGTCGGGCTGCCGCCGGGCCTGCCCTGGGACGCCATCGAGGCGACCCTGCGAGCCGCCGCGCCCTGACGCCTCCCCTGATCAGCTGTTCAGGAACGCAAGGACCGCGAGGACGCGGCGGTGGTCGGTGTCGGTGGGGGCGAGGTCGAGCTTGCTGAAGATGTTGCTGACGTACTTCTCCACCGCGCTCGGGCTGACGCTGAGGGCCTCGACGATGCCGTTGTTCGACCGCCCCTCGGCCATCAGCCGCAGCACCTGCTGCTCGCGCGGGGTGAGGCGGTCGAGCGGGTCGCTGCGCCGGCGGACCAGGAGCTGGGCGACGACCTCCGGGTCGAGCGCGGTGCCGCCGGCCGCCACCCGGCGCAGCGCGTCGAGGAAGTCGGACACCTGGGCGACGCGGTCCTTGAGCAGGTACCCGACCCCGCTGGTGCGGACGGACAGCAGGTCGGTGGCGTAGCGCTCCTCGACGTACTGGGACAGCACCACGACGGCGACCTCCGGGTACTGGCGGCGGATCACCAGCGCGGCCCGGATGCCCTCGTCGGTGTGGGTCGGCGGCATGCGGACGTCGACCACCACGAGGTCGGGGCGGTGCTCGCCGACCGCCCGCAGCAGCTGGTCGGCGTCGGGCACCGCGGCGACCACCTCGAAGCCGCCGTCACTCACCAGCTTGGTCAGGCCCTCGCGGAGCAGCACCGAGTCCTCGGCGATCACGATTCGCACGGCAGCTCCACGGTGATCGTGGTGGGCCCGCCGGGCGGGCTGTGGACGGTCAGCGTCCCGTCCACCGCCGCGGCCCGCTGCGCCAGGCCGCGCAGCCCGCCGCTCCCGTCCGCCGGGGTCGCGCCGCCGCGGCCGTCGTCGCTGACGAGGATGCGCAGCCGCTCGCCGGCGCGTTCGACGGTGACCTCCGCGTGGCTTGCCTGGGCGTGCTTGGCGACGTTGGTGAGCGCCTCGGACACGACGAAGTAGGCGATCGCCTCGATGCTCGGCGAGCAGCGCCGCGGCACCTCGACGCGCAGCCGGACCGGCAGCGGCGCACGCGCCGCGATCCCGGAGAGGGCGGCGTCGAGGCCGCGGTCGTCCAGCACGGCCGGGTGCAGGCCGCGGACGAAGTCGCGCAGCTCGGTGAGGGCCTTGGTGGCCTCGTCGCGGGCCTGCTCGAGCGCCTGCCTGGCAGGCTCGGGCGCGTCGGCGAGGTTGGCGCGGGCCATGCCGAGGTGCATCGCCAGGGAGACCAGCCGCTGCTGCGCGCCGTCGTGGAGGTCGCGCTCGATGCGGCGACGCTCGGCGTCGGTCGCGGCGACGACCTCGGCACGGCTGCGGGCCAGCGACTCGACCCGCTCTGCCAGCTCCTCGCCGCGGCTGGGGCCGAGCAGCGCCCGCGCCGCGGTGAGGTCGGCGCGCGCCACGCTCAGCGCCACCCAGGGAGCCGCCGGGAGCAGGGCGAGCCCCAGCACCACCAGGGTGAGGGCGACGGCCGGCCGCGGGCTGCCGCCCCACGCGCCGGCCGCGTACGCGACCGCGAACGCCGCGCCCGACCAGCAGGCCGCCACGAGCGTCCCGCCGGCGACCCCGATGACCAGCGCCAGCAGGTGGTAGGCGAGCTGCCGCCAGGTGGTGGGGGCGCGCCAGGACCGGATCGGCCGCAGCGGCCAGTCGCCCGCCCCGCCCGGCGGCGCCGGGATCTCGACCCCGAGCACGGCGCGGAACCGCGCCCGCTGCACGGCGCCGAACCCGCGCACGCACCACAGCAGCGGTAGCGGGGCGACCACGGCGGCCACCACGTAGACCACGGCGAGCACCGGCGCGCCGGTGGGCCCGTCGACCAGGCTCCAGACCGCCGCCCACCAGACGACCACGACGCCGGCGAGGGCGGCGCCGGCGCCGAGGCCGAGCGCCAGCCCGGCGAGCGCGTGGAGCGTCGCGCGCCAGCTCCGCCGCGACCGCATGGCGCCGAGCGCGGCCGACAGCACACCGCCGCGCCGCCGGGCGTCGGGCCTCTCGCTCGTGGTCATGGCAGGACGGTAACCCGCCGCCCAGGCCGCGGGCCATGAGGCCCTCCTTCCGCCGGGGTGGGGAAAACCCCACCTTTACCCAAACGGTCGGTGGCCCCTTCGCCGCTTCGTGCGCTGGCTTCCCTCCTCGCTCCTTCGTCGCCTGCGGCTCCTCCGTCGCTCCTCGGTCGTCCAGCGCGCGGCTACGGGCCACCTCCCTAAATGCCATCCAGCGCGCGGCTACGGGCCACCTCGCTTCACCCGTGGAGCTTGGCGCGAAGGTGGTCGGCGTCCGGGTGGCCGAGCTGGTCGAGGATGCCGAGGGCCTGCCGCCACGCGCCGCGGGCCTGGTCGGGGTGGCCGGCGGCGTGGAGGGTGTCGCCGAGGCTGGCGAGCGTGTCGGCCTCGAAGTAGCGGTCGCCGAGGACCCGGTACAGCTCGACGGCGTGCTGGTAGCAGCTGGCGGCCCGCGCGTGGTCGCCCAGGCCGTGGAGGGCGGCGCCGAGGCTCTCCGAGGTGGCGGCCTGGCCTTCGCGGTCGCCGAGCTGCTGCATCAGGGTGAGGGCTTGGGTGGAGTAGGCGACGGCCCGGCGGTAGTCGCCGAGCTGGGCGTGGCTGATGCCGATCCCGTTGAGCGCGTTGGCCTGCCAGAAGAGCTTGCCCGCGGCACGGAACAGGGCCAGGGCCTGCCGGGCGTGCAGCAGGAGCTCGCTGGGGCAGCCCTGCAGCTCGGCGACGCCGGCAAGGCACGTGTGGGCGTGGGCCTGGCCGTTGGGGTCGCCGAGTTCGGTGTACAGGCACAAGGCGTCGCGGAGGTGAGCGCCGGCCTCGTCGCGGTGACCCGACTGGTACTCGCCCAGGCCGAGGCCCTGCAGGGCGTAGGCCTGCCCGACCCGGTCGCCGGCGCCACGCGCGGCCTCCAGGGCGGTGCGCTGCAGCGCGGCCTGCTCCGACCAGTAGCCCCGCAGGAGCAGGAACGGGGTGATCGTCCACGCCAGCTTCCAGGTGTGCGCCTCGAAGCTGGTCGCGGCCTCCTCGACGGCGGCCAGGAGCACCCGGTGCTCGGCGGTGAACCAGGCCAGCGCCCGGTCGCGGCCGTCGAGGCGCTCGGGGACCACGCCGGCTTGGGACGGGACGAGGGCGACCGGGTCCCAGTGCGGTCGCAGCAGCAGGGCGGCTTCGTGCGCGGTGTGCAGGTAATGGTCGAGGGTCCGGTGCACCGCCGCACGGCGGACGCCGGCGCCGTCGTGGGCGTGGGCCTGCTCGGCCGCGTACGCGCGCAGCAGGTCGTGGAAGGCGTACCGGCCTGGGGTGTGCTCGACCAGCAGGCGGGCACTGGTCAGCTCGGCCAGGAGCGTGCGCGCCTGCCGTGGTGGGATGCCGGCCAGGCTGGCCGCGGCCGCGGCCGTCAGGTCCGGACCGGGGTGCAGGCCCAGCAGCCGGAACAGCCGGGCGGCGTCCCCGCTCAGGGCCTGGTAGGACCAGGAGAACACGGCCCGGACGTCGGTCGCGGGGTCGCCGCCGTTCAGGGCGTCCAGTCGGCGCGTGCGGCCCCGCAGCTCGGCGGCGATCGTGGCGAGGGGGAAGTCGGGTCGGGTGCCGGCGCGGGCGCAGGCGATCGCCAGCGCCAGCGGCAGCCGGGCGCAGCGCGCGACGATCTCGTCGATCGCGTCCGGTTCCGCCGCGGCGCGGCGCGCTCCCAGGCGGCGGGCCACCAGGTCGCGGGCCTCCACGGTCGGCAGCAGGCCCAGCGTCAACGAGTGGGCGCCCTCGTTCGCCACCAGCCCGGTGAGCTGGTTGCGGCTGGTCACCACGACCAGGCACCCCGGCGCGCCGGGCAGCAGCGGGCGCGCCTGGTCGGCGTCGCGGGCGTTGTCCAGCACCACCAGCACCCGCTTGCCCGCCAGCAGGCTTCGGTACAGGGCCGCCTGGGCGTCCAGGCCCTCCGGGATCCGCTCAGCCGGCACGCCGAGGGCGTCCAGGAACCCGCGGACCACCTCCGCCGGGTCGAGGACCGACCCGGACGGGTCGAAGCCGCGCAGGTTGACGTACAGCTGCCCGTCCGGGAAGCGCGCGGCGACCCGGTGCGCCCAGTGCACCGCCAAGGCGGTCTTGCCGATCCCGGGGGTCCCGGAGATCGCCGAGATCACCACCGCCGCCGGTCGCGGTGGGCCCGCGCCGTTGCCACCGGGAGCGGCGAGGAGGCCGTCCAGCCGGGCGAGCTCGCGGTCGCGGCCGGTGAAGGCGGCGACGCCCAGGGGCAGCTGCGCCGGGACGGCGCCGCTCCCCGCCAGCGCCGGGGCGGGGAGCGAGGGTGGGTCGAGGGCGGGGTCCTGGCGCAGGATGGCGGTCTCCAGCTCGCGCAGCGGCTGGCTGGGGCTGACGCCGAGCTCCTCGTCGAGGGTGCGCCGCAGGCGCTGGTACGCCGCCAGCGCGTCCGCCTGCCGGCCGGCGCGGTACAGGGCGAGCATCAGCTGCCC
The DNA here is from genome assembly GCA_036377075.1 of Actinomycetes bacterium. Lineage (GTDB taxonomy): Bacteria > Actinomycetota > CALGFH01 > CALGFH01 > CALGFH01 > DASUZB01. The sequence goes on from DASUZB010000006.1 coordinate 14,890, forward strand.
ATGGGTCTGCTCGTGCAGCGGGTACTGCCGGCACAGGTCCTCCAGCTCAGGGATGAGCTGCAGGTGCTGGCCGAGGGCCAGCCGGGTTTCGATGAGCGCGTGCCGTGCCTGCGCCAGCAGCTGCTCCAGCCGGTGCGCCTGGTCGTCGAACCAGGCCAGCCCGGCGAGGTCGGCGAGCGGCCGGCCACGCCACAACGCCACGGCGGCTTGCAGCCGTTCCAGCTGCTCGCACGGGTCGGGGGATCGTGCAGCGAGGCGGATCAGGCGCTCCGCCGCCTGCACGTCGGTCACCCCGTCGCCGGCGCCCAGGACGTAGCCTGGCGGGCGGGCCGCGATCGCCGCCTTGTCGCCCAGCACCCGTCGCAGGTGCGACACGTGGCTCTGCAGCGTCGTCGCCGCGGTCGCCGGTGCCCCGTCACCCCAGACGAGGTCGACCAGCCGGTCGCTCGAGACGACCGCACCCGGCTCCAGCGCCAGCGCCGCCAGCACCGCGGTGCGGCGCAGACCCTGCACCGGCCGGGGGTTGCCGTCGACCAGCACGTCGACCGGCCCGAGAAGCCTCACCTTCACCTGATCTGCCCACCCATCTCCCCACGATCCCGGCCGGCACACCCGGGGGATCTACGTCCCGCCCCGGGCCGGAGGTTCACCGCCGATCCCCTTCCAGCGACGTTCCAGCCCCGCGCCAGCCGCTGGCGCCACCCTGCACGAGCCGGGTCGCGACCACGAGGCCGCGTCCCATCGGCCCCTCTTGGTTGGCAACTCCGCAGAACCCGAAAGGGTTCCCGCCGCCGTCGCCGCGGCCAGGGCGCGGCGACCTGTGGGGCCACGGCAGCGTGCGAGCGGCCCGGCGCCATCGACCCACCGACCTACGACCGAGCACCTCGTCAAAGGGGAGGCAACCATGGCCGGCAAGGCCGTCGTCAGCCTGACCACCGGGCTGGAGGACCCCGAACGGGTCACCGTCGCGTTCCTGGTCGCCGTCGGCGCGGCCGAGCAGGGCCGCCCGACGCTGATGTTCCTGACCAAGGAGGCGGTCCGGCTCGTCGTGCCGGGCGTCGCGGTCGGGGTCGCCTGCGACGGCTGCCCACCGCTGCCCGACCTGCTCGACCGCTACGCCGCCGCCGGCGGGCGCTACCTGACCTGCCCCATCTGCTTCGATGCCCGCCAGCTCGACAAGGGCCACCTGCTGCCCAACGCCGAGCTCGGCGGCACCGTGCCCATGTGGCAGTGGATCGGCGACGACGGCGCCACCACCTTCAGCTACTGACCGGGGAACCGCAATGACCGAAACCGAACTCGGAGCCGCCCGCGCCCGGAGGTCCTTGGGCCGGATGCGTGCAGTCGCAGCAGTGTGTGGTGGTGGCGGCTCGGACTGCCAGTTCCACTACGACGCCACCATCACCCTGCTGACGTACACCGACCTGTAGCGCCACCTGGCCGGAGCGCCAGGCACCAGATCCCGGCGGAGGGCGGGCCATGCGGCCCGCCCTCCGCCAGGGTGAGGAAAACCCCACCAAGAGCCCGCCGGGTGCCCCACCGACAGCGCGGCCGCGCCCTGACAGGGTGTCGGCCAACCAGACGAGCACGAAGGAGGGCGGAGACGTGATCGAGGTGCGCGGGCTGACCAAGCGGTACGGGGACAAGCTCGCCGTCGACGACCTGACGTTCACCGTGCGGCCGGGGATCGTCACGGGCTTCCTGGGCCCGAACGGTGCCGGGAAGTCGACCACCATGCGGCTGATCCTCGGGCTGGACGCGCCGACCCGTGGGTCGGCGACCGTCAACGGCAGGCCGTACCGGGAGCACGCCGCGCCGCTGCGCGAGGTGGGCGCCGTGCTGGAGGCCCGCTCGGTCCACCCGGGCCGCAGCGCCTACAACCACCTGCTGGCGCTCGCCCAGACCTGCGGCATCCCCCGGTCCCGGGTGGACGAGGTCGTCGACGCGGTGGGCCTGCGCGAGGTGGCTCGCAAGCGCGCGGGCGGCTTCTCCCTCGGCATGGGGCAGCGGCTGGGCATCGCCACGGCGCTGCTGGGCGACCCGCGTACGGTCATCCTCGACGAGCCGCTCAACGGCCTCGACACCGAGGGCATCCGCTGGATCCGGTCGCTGCTGCGCAGCCTCGCCGCCGAGGGCAGGACCGTCTTCGTCTCCTCGCACCTGATGAACGAGATGGCCCTGACCGCCCAGCACCTGGTCGTCATCGGCCGGGGGCGGCTGATCGCCGACAGCGGCGTCGAGGAGCTCGTCGCCGGCGCCGCGCGCAAGCTCGTCCGGGTGCGCAGCACCGACCCCGACGGCCTCGCGGCGCTGCTCCGCTCGCCGGACGTCACCGTGTCGCCAGCCGGTGACGGCGCCCTGAGCGTGACGGGGCTGACCACCGACCAGGTCGGCACCGTCGCCGGCGCCGCCGGGATCACCTTGCTCGAGCTCACCGCCGAGCAGGCCTCGCTGGAGGACGCCTTCATGGAGCTCACCCAGGACGCGGTCGAGTTCCGCGCGCCCAGCAAAGGAGGGAACCGATGACCGGGATCACGGAAGCAACCGCAAACGCCCTGCCGGGCGGCCGCGCGCCCCAGCGGGTGACCCTGGCGCGGGTGGTGCGCTCGGAGTGGACCAAGCTGCGCTCCCTGCCGTCGACCGCCTGGTCGCTGCTGGCGGCCGTGGTGCTGCTGGTCGTCTTCGGCGCGCTGTACTCCCTGCTCAGGGTCACCAGGCCGCCGCACGACCCGGCCGCCGCGGCGAGCTTCGACCCGACCGCGATCAGCCTCGGCGGCGTCCGGCTGGCGGAGCTGGCGGTCGGCGTTCTCGGGGTGCTGCTGGTCACCGGCGAGTACGCCACCGGCATGATCCGGACCAGCCTGACGGCGGTCCCGACGCGGCTGCCGGTGCTGTGGGGCAAGGCGATCGTCTTCGCCGTCACCACGCTGACGCTGTGCCTCCCCGCGGCCTTCGCCGCCTTCCTCGTCGGCCAGTCGATCCTGTCGTCCGAGCACCTCGACACGACCCTCGGCCAGCCGGGCACGGCGCGGGCGGTGCTCGGCAGCGCGCTGTACCTGACCGCCGTCGGCCTGCTCGGGCTGGGCCTCGGCGCCCTGCTGCGCAACACCGGCGGGGGGATCGCCGCGCTCTTCGGCGTGCAGTTCGGCCTGCAGATCGTCGCGGGCCTCCTGCCGGAGACCTGGTCGGACCAGGTCACCAGGTACCTGCCCGCCCCGGCCGGCATCGCCGTCACCTACGTGCGGCCCGACCCGCTGTCGCTCGGCCCCTGGACCGGGTTCGCCCTGCTGTGCCTGTACATCGCCGTGCTGCTGGGGCTCGCCGCCTGGCTGCTGCGCCGCCGGGACGCCTGACAGGTTTAGGGAGGTGGGCCGGAGCCGCGCGCTGGCTGGACTTCAGGAGCGACGCAGGGCCGCAGAGCATCAGGTTTAGGGAGGTGGGCCGGAGCCGCGCGCTGGCTGGACGGAGGAGCGACGGAGGAGCCCCTGGCGACGACGGAGCGACGGGGGAAGCCAGCGCACGAAGCGGCGCAGGCCCACCGACCGTTTGAACAAAGGAGATCAACGTGACACGGAAACCATGGAAGGTCGCCGCCGCCGTCGTCGCGGGCATGGCGGTGAGCTGGGGCCTGTACCTGGCTCCCGCCAGCGGAGCCAGCCAGACCGGGGCCGACCGGAGTGGGCTGGCCCGGTTCCAGCGGCAGCACCTGGACTGGCACGCCTGCCAGCAAGGACCGCAGGACGAGGACGGCCAGGTCCTCGACTAGGCAGGCGCGCAGTGCGCCGACGTCACGGTGCCGCTCGACTACGCCCGGCCGGGCGGGCGTACCACCTCGGTGGCCATCTCCCGGCTGAAGGCGACCGACAGCGCCGTCCGGATCGGCCCCATGATCATCAACCTGGGCGGGCCCGCCATCCCCGTGCTCGCCAGGGTGGTGGACGCGCGCCAGGCGATGGGGGAGACCGGTGCCCGCTTCGACCTGGTCGGCATGGACGCGCGCTTCACCGGGCGCAGCACCCCGCTGGACTGCGGCTGGCCGGCCAGCTGGAGCCCGCGCTCGGCCGGCGCCACCCGGAGGAGCTTCGACCGGATGGTGGGGCTGGCGCAGGCCGCCGCCACCGGCAGCGCCGAGCCGACCCCGGAGCTCGACCGCGCCCTGGCCGGCGTGCTGACCGGCGCCGACTCGGCCTTCCACAGCGGGCAGACCGCCATCCAGTGCGCCGACGAGGCGGTGCCACGCGACCCGGAGTGGTACTGGCGCGACCTCCAGGCGCGCCGCGCCCACCACCCGCTGTTCGGCCCGCTCGACCGCATGATCTCGCCCTGCGCGTTCTGGCCGGCCAGCCCCGAGCAGCCACCCGTCCGGGTCCACAACGACGTGCCGGCGCTGATCGTGAACGCCGACGGGGACGTCAACGCCACCCCCGAGCTGAACCAGGCGATGCACCGGGCGCTGAGCGGCTCCCGCCTGATCACCCTCGAGGGCGTCCGCACCCACGGCGTCTACCTGTTCCAGGGCGCCGCCTGCGTCGACGACACCGTCGACGCCTTCGACGCGATCACCACCGACCGCCCCGGCATCCTGCCCGCCGGTGACCTCACCTGCGCCAGGCCGGGCTCCTGAGCGGCGGGTAGCGAGCCCTACGGCTGCCCGGCGGCGCGCTGCTGGGTGCGCTCCTCGACGGCGCGGTCCTCCAGCGCCTGGCGGACCGCGTCGTCGAGGGCGTGCAGGGCACGGGCCAGGTCCCGTTCGGCGATGGGCAGCGCCGCGCGGACGCGCTCGATCGCGTCGACGAAGGCGACCATGGCCCGGTGGTGGGCGGCGACCCCGTCCTCGGTCAGGGAGACCAGGTACGAGCGGCTGTCGGCCGGGTTGCGGGAGCGCAGGGCGTGGCCGCGGGCGGTCATGCCGCGCACGTAGTCCGACGCGGTGGTCAGCGGCATCCCCATGACCTGCGCCAGCTCGCTGATGGTCAGCGGCCCCACCTCCAGCACGGCGCTGTACGCCGCGTACTCGTCCGGCCGCAGGCCGCTGCCTGCCATCGCGTGGACGAGCAGGGCACGAACCCGGTTGCCGACGGTGAACACGTCGAACAGGACGGAGATCCGGCGGCGCCGGTCGAGGTGGTGGGTCACGGCGCTGAGTGTGCCCGTCCTGGGCCGAGGCGCAAACCCGCCGAGCAGGTTTCGATGCTCCGGATCCGGAGCATCTATCCCGGGACCGGAGCGGATCGCGGCGGTGGGAGGCGGCCGATGGTGGGACCTGGACGCGGTGGCCCGAGGACCCGGCGTGGGCGCGTGGCCGCCGGGCTGCTCGCCGGCCTGCTGCTGGTCGCCGGCTGCGGAGGAGGCAGCCGGGCGCGGGACCAGGGCGGCTCGGCCGCGCCGTCCGCGGCCAAGGCGGTCGCGCCGCCGGCGGCGCCGGCCGAGGGCCCCGGCGGCGGCCCGCGGCGCCACGCCGGCGTGCGCACCACCGAGGTCAGCGGCTCCCCTGGCGCCGTGACCATCTTCGAGCCGAGCCGGCCGACGCCCCGCCGCGCGCCGGTGGTGGTCTTCACCCAGGGCGTCGCCCCGGACTCCTACCGGGGCTGGATCGACCACCTGGTCGGGCGCGGCAGCATCGTGGTCTTCCAGGAGCAGCCGTTCGAAGCGGTGGACCTGGCCGAGCGGCGCAAGGGACCGGTGGCCGGGCTGCGGGCGGCGGTGCGGGCGCTGGCGGGGCACGGGCACGTCACCCCCGAGTGGGACCGGCTGGTGCTGGTGGGCCACTCGATCGGCGCCAACATGTCGGCCCAGCTCGCCGTCGACAGCGGCGCGGCGCACCTGCCGCGTCCCAAGGCGCTGTTCCTGCTGCAGCCGCCCGCCGAGGACCCCGACAGCATGCGGGTGCTGCGCGGGATCACCCCGTCGAGCCTGGTGCTGGTGCTGGCCGCCGACCAGGACGACCGGGTCGGCCTGGAGGGTCCGAAGGCCCTCTGGGCCGCGCTCGGCCGGATCCCGCCGTCCAACAAGGACTACGTGCTGGTCCGCAGCGACCAGCACGGCACGCCGGCGCTGCTCGCCGACCACTTCCTGTCGCTCAGCGGCAGCGACAACCCGCCGGACGCGCTCGACTTCTACGGTCCCTGGAAGCTGCTCGACGCGCTGCAGGGCTGCGCCATCCGGCACCAGGACTGCGGCGTCGCGCTCGGCGGCACCGACCAGCAGCGCTTCATGGGCCGCTGGAGCGACGGCGTCGCGGTGACCCCGCTCCAGGTCACCGAGGCGCCGTGATAGCCGGACCCAGAACGGGTAGGACGGGACAGCAGGCGCGCGACCACGGGGTCCGCCGACCCCGCCGGCGCGCCCGACGGCAGGAGGTGCCCAGCGATGCCGATCGCCAGCCTCGACGACTGGCTCATGTTCCTCCACGTGCTCGCCGCGATGGTCTGGGTGGGTGGCCTCGTGGCGCTGAACGCGTTCGCGGTCCTCGCGCTGCGGGCCGGCGACCGCGACGCGGTCGCCCGCTTCGCCGGCAGCTTCCGCACCATCGGACCGTTCGTGCTGATGCCGGCGGCCATCGCCGTCCTGGTCTTCGGGGTCTGGATGGTCCTGGTCGAGGAGGCCTGGACCTTCGAGCAGACCTGGATCTGGCTCGCCGTGCTGCTGCTGGTCGCCGCCGTCCTGGTCGGCGCCATCTTCCTGAGCCGCGCGGCGCTCGCCGCGCAGCGCGCGCTCGACGCCGGCGACCTCACCCGGGCCACCACCCAGCTGCGGCGCTGGTCCTGGGGCATCCGCCTGATCATCCTGCTGCTGGTCGTCGCGACCTGGGACATGGTCTTCAAGCCAGGGGCCTAGGGTCCTGGAACGGCGTCAGCCGGCAGGCTGGAGGGCGTGGTCGACCACGAACCGCCCCACCCGCGTGCCGAGGACCGAGCCCGCCACGTCGGAGCTGCGGAAGTGGAACCCCGCCCAGACCCTGGCGTCGTTGACCTCGCGGAGCACGTCCGCGAAGCGCCGGTAGGAGCGGGTCTGGCCGGTGACCAGGCTGTCCAGCGAGAAGTCGACCCGCCCCGAGCCGAACAGGGCGCTGAGGACCGTGGTCACCGCGCCGCTGTGGCACGCGTGGGCCGAGGGATACTCGGGGAACGGCGGGGTGGTCCGCAGCGGTGTCCAGGATGGGTCCGGAGCGGTCGCCGGGTTGCCGTCGGTCGCCGCCCTGGGGATGGCGTGGACGGGACGCCAGAACCGGTAGTGGAACTTGGCGTCGAAGCAGGCGATCATGCCGTCCCCGCCGGCCAGGTGGGCCAGGGCCAGCATCCTGGCGGTCTGGACCGCGTTCAGGTCTTCGCTGGCCGCCAGGCGCAGCATGCCCCGGTTCCACTGGGCGATGTCGTTGTCGGTCCAGAACAGCGCGGTGGCGGTCTGTTCCGGCGTCCTGACGGTGCTGTCGGCCCTCCCGTACCGCAGGACCTCGTCGTAGTCCCTGGCGTAGCGCCTGCTGGTGAGCGGCGCGGGCGCGGCCGGGCGGAACTGGTCGGCGCCGCGGAGCACCAGCGGACGGACGTGGGGCAGGTTGGTCCCGAGCACGACCGGACCGGTCGGCTCGTACACGCCGGGTCCCGGTGGGGCCTGGACGTAGGGGACGACGGCGTTGCGGCCGTCGTCCGCCCGTAGCCGCAGGATCCCCTGGGCGACCCGCGCGCCAACGGCGATGCCGTCGGCCTTGGCGCGGCCGTCCGGGATGGCGGCGAGGTAGGCGGCGTAGGTGGCGTCGAGGCCGGCGTCGCCACCCTGCTGGTCGGGGAAGAGCCCAACGAGGACCCCGTGCGCCGCGGTGGCCACCGCGGCCGCGAGCGAGGTGTGGCGGGGGGCGTCGAGCCGCACGGCGTACGGGCGGTAGCCGCCGTCCACCGCCACGGTCGCGTCGTAGATCGCCGCGTGCACGATGCCCATCAGCACCGCACCCTCACCCGGGAACTTCTTGGCCACGACGACGACCGAGTTCTGCGCGACGAGGCTCCAGTCCACGACGGCGCCGGCCGGGTCGCCCCCGGTCGCGGCGGCCCGCTGGCTCGCCGCCCGGCCGGTCGTCGCGGCCGAGGCTGACGGCGGAACCGCGGCAGCGACCAACCCGCCGAGCACCAGCGCGACGGCGAGCGCCCGATGCCGTGCCATTTGCGTCCCCCTCCACTTGGTCCGTGTCGGGGGACAGGTTCGACCTGCCAGCTTGGCGGGCGATAGACCAGGAAGTGAACCTAACGGACCGCCGGGACCATGGCCGGTGGCGCCGTGGCGGCCCCGCCGGCCGCGTCCGCGAACTGGCTCACGCCGATCCACCCGCCGAACGCGCGGCGCAGCTCGCTCTTCCCGGCCACCGTCACCGACCCCTCGCGGACCGCGTCCCCCATGCCGACGTAGCCGAGGTAGACCTGGGTGAAGGCGCGCACCTCGGTGGTGACGTCCAGGTCGACCTCGAAGCCGGGGTCGCTGAGGCACAGGTCGACCTCGGGCCGGTGCAGCACCAGCCAGAAGCGCTCCGTCTGGGCGCCGCGGAACTCGAAGCGGACAGTGAGCCGCTCCGGCGGCAGCCGCTCGACCCGGATGCGGCGGCGCACGAACCACATCAGCAGGCGGCAGTCGAGGTTGTCCGGCCGCAGCTCCCTGGCCACCCAGCGCCAGCCCCAGCGTCCGAGGGCCTCCACCACGGGGCGGAACTGCTCCCCGGCGTCGGTGAGGTGGTACTCCGACCCCCGCCCGGTGCGGGCCGGCCGCCGCTCGACCAGCCCCGCCCGCTCGAGCGAGCCGAGCCGCTGCACCAGCAGCGCCCGCGGGATGCGGGGCAGCCCACGCTGCAGCTCGCTGAACCGGTGGCTGCCGGCCAGCAGCTCGCGCAGGATCAACGGCGTCCACCGTTCGGCGAACACCTCGGACGCCAGCGCCACCGGGCAAAACTGACTGTATCCCCGCATGCCAGGAGCGTGCGCCGGCCCGTCGGAGCGGTCAAGTTCACGATGTGAACAACACCGGGCCCTGCGGCCCGACTCGCCTCAGCCCTTGACCGCTCCGGAGAGGCCCCCGACGATCCGGCGTTCCGCCAGGACGAAGAAGCAGAGGGCGGGCAGCATCGACAGCGCGGTGAAGGCGAGGACCCTCGCGGTGTCCTGCGAGTACTGGGTGGAGTAGTTGGCCACCCCGAGCGGCAGCGTCCAGCCGTGCTCGTCGGTGAGGACCAGCAGCGGCAGCAGGAAGTTGTTCCAGCTCTTGACGAACGCCAGGATCGAGACGGTCATCAGGGCCGGCCGGGACAGCGGCAGCAGGACGCGCCAGAAGAAGCCGAAGCGGGAGCAGCCGTCGATGATCGCGGCGTCCTCCAGCTCGGCCGGGACCGCGCGCATGAACGGCCGCAGGATGACGATCGTGACGGGCAGCCCGAAGGCCGCGTCCGGGAGCGCCACGCCGATCAGGTGGTCCAGCAGCCCCATCTGCCGCAGGAGGATGTACAGCGGCAGCACCGCGACGCTGACCGGGAACAGCAACCCGAGCGTGAACAGGGTGTAGAGGCCCTCGCGCCCGCGGAACAGGTAGCGCGACAGGGGGAACGCCGCCAGCGCGCCGGCGGCCACCACCACCACGGTGGTGATGATTGCGATGAAGGTGCTGTTGGCGACCTCCCGCCAGAAGCTGCCCGAGTGGAGGATCTCGGTGTAGTTGCCGGTGACCCAGGGGTGGGGGAGGTCGACCGGCTTGGCCGCGATCTGGCCGGTGGTGCGGAAGCCGCCGACCAGCACGTAGACCAGCGGCACGATCACGATCGCCGCGATCAGCAGCGCGACCGTGTACGCCAGCGCCCGGGACAGGCGCCGGTTCACCGCGGCCGCGGAGCTGATGGTGCCGACGGAGGTGGCCATGCGCGTCACCCGACCGCTCTGGTCACGGCGCCCTCGATGTCGCGCCGCAGCACGTAGCGCTGGTAGAGGATGGCGAAGACGAGCGAGATGGAGAACAGGATCACGGCCACGGCGCTGCCGTAGCCGAGCTGGTAGCGGACGAAGCCGCGGTCGATCATGTAGGTGGCCATCGTGTTGGAGGCGTTCGCCGGCCCGCCGAGCGTCATGATCCAGACCAGGTCGAACAGCTGCAGCGAGCCGATGATGGTCAGGAACGCCCAGATCCGGATGGTCGGCCCCAGCAGCGGGATGGTGACGTGGCGGATGGCGCGCAGCTCGCCGGCGCCGTCGATCGCCGCCGCCTCGTGCAGCTCGGGCGGGATGCCCTGCAGCCCCGCCAGGAACAGGATCACCGAGAACCCGACGTACTTCCAGGTGATCACCACGAACATGGTGTAGAGGACCAGCCTGACGTCGGCCAGCCAGAGGTGCACCAGGCTGCCGAGCCCGGCCGCCTGGAGCGTCTTGTCGACCAGCCCGTCGGGTTGCAGCATCAGCAGCCAGATCACCGCGGTGATCGCCTCGGAGATCACGTAGGGCGCGAAGATCACCGTCCGCAGCGCCGCCCGGCCGCGCATGCGCCGGTTGAGCAGCAGCGCGATGCCGAGCGCCAGGGGGCCCTGGATGACCAGCGACAGCACGACCAGGATCCCGTTGTGGGTGATCGCCTTGCGGAAGGCCTCGTCGCCGAACGCCCTGCGGTAGTTGCCGAGCCCGACGAAGTCGTTCAGGGGGTCGAGCCCGTTCCAGTGGTAGACGCTGTAGTAGGCGGCAAGGACGATCGGCAGCAGGACGAACACCAGGTACAGGACGAGCGCCGGGCTGACGAACAGCGCGATCTCGAGGCGTTGGCGCAGGCTGCGGCCAGCGCCCGGCCGCGTGCTCTTGCGTCCGGGCGCTGGACGACTGGCGTCGTGGTCCGGCGACGTCCCGGGCTCAGGCCGTCGCTGTGCCGGGCCAGCCAGCCTCATCGGTTCTTCGCGGCCTCCTGGATCGCGGCGACGACCTGCTCCGGCGTCTTGCTACCGGCGAACTGGTCGGCGGTGGCGTCGTCGAGCGCCTGCCCGACGCTGGAGCCGTAGGCGATGTCGAGGTAGAGCTGCACGTACGAGGACTTCGCGCGGAAGTCGATCACGCCCTTCAGGTTCGGGTCCTTGACGCCGCTCTCGGCGCCCTTCGCCACCGGCGGGCCGATGTTCAGCGCCGCCCAGCGGGTCTGGACCTCGGGGCTGACGATGTAGCGCAGGAAGTCGACGCACGCGGGTGGCGCGTTGCGCGAGCAGGAGAACCCGTCGCCGCCACCGAGCGCCGCGTCGGGGGCGCCGGCGCCGCCCGACACCGCCGGGAACGCGAACCAGCCCAGCTTGTCGCCCAGGCCCTTCTTGTTGGGCGTCAGGGGCTGCATCACGCTCGGGTCCCAGTGGCCCTGCAGCTCCATGGCCGCCTTGCCGTTGCCGAGCAGGCCGGCCGAGCTGCCGGCGCCCTGCTGGGCGGGCGTCGAGAGGAAGGCCTTCTGGAACGGCTGGGCGTCGAGCAGCTCCTTGACCTTGACGCCGGCCTGGGTCCAGCACGGGTCGGAGAAGTTGAAGTCCTTGGCGGACTGCTCGATGGTCTGCTGGCTGCACATGCGCACCGCCAGGTAGTCCCAGTAGAAGGCGTCCGGCCAGCGGTCCTTGCCACCGACGGAGATCGGCGCGATGCCGGCGTCCTTCAGCTTCTTGATGTCCGCCATGAAGTCTTCCCAGGTCGCCGGCGGATCGCTGATCCCTGCCTTGGAGAACAGCGCCTTGTTGTACCAGAAGCCGACGACGCCGAGGGTGTAGGGGAGGCCGTACTGCTTGCCGTCGGCCTGCCAGCCGTTCGCCGCCGCGCCGATGTTGGCGACCTCGGTCTTGACGTCCCCGGTGAGGTCCTTGAGCTTGCCGGCGTTGGCCTGGTCGGCCATCTCGCCGCCGCCCCACTGCTGGAAGAGGTCGGGCGGTTTCTGGCCCTGCAGCGCGACCGCGATCTTCGAGCGCAGCTGCTCGTTCTGGATCGCGACGACGTCGATGGTCACGTTGGGGTGCGCGGTGTGGTACTCGTTCGCCACCTTCTGCCAGAAGCTCTTGCCCGGTTCGTTGTTGGCGTTGTGCCACCAGGTGAGCTTCACGGGCTCGTTCGAAGCGGACCCTCCCTTCGAACCAGAGCTCGAGCAGCCGCTGACGGCGGTCACGAGCGACACCAGGCCTATGAGTAGCCACCGCCACCGCCGGAAGCTGGTCATGATGGTGACCTCCTTGTCGGTCCGCGAGTCCGAGCCTTGCACGCCGGCATAGTAGTGTCAATCGTTATCGATAACGTTATCGACAGCGTTGTCGAAGGCGCTAGAGTAGGGGGCCATGGCGCACCGCAGAGTGACGATCGGGGACGTCGCCGCACGAGCGGGCGTCTCGATCGCCACGGTGTCGAAGGTCATCAACGGCCGCTACGGGGTGGCGGCCGCCACCTTGGCGCGCGTGCAGGCGGTGATCGACGAGCTCGGCTACGAGTCCAGCATCGCCGCGCAGAGCCTGCGCAGCCACCGGACCAACGTGATCGGCATCCTGGTCGCCGACATCGAGCCGTTCAGCGCCGAGCTGCTCAAGGGCGCCGCGCAGGCGATCCGGGGGACCGGCTACGAGCTGGTCGTCTACTCCGGCGGCACGCTCGGCGGGGAGCCGGCCGGCTGGGAGCGGCGCTACCTGTCGCGGGTGAGCGGCACGCTCACCGACGGGACCATCCTGGTCACGCCGACGGTGGTCGACGACGACGTCGGCCAGGGCGCGCCGGTGGTCGCCGTCGACCCGCACACCGGGTCGTCGAGCCTGCCGACGGTGGCGTCCGACAACCTCAAGGGCGCCATCATCGCCACCGAGTACCTGCTCGGCCTCGGGCACCGCCGCATCGGGTTTCTCGCTGGACGGCCCGACCTCGAGTCGGCCAGGCTGCGCGAGCAGGGCTTCAGGCAGGCGCTGGCGGCCGCGGGCATCGCGCTCGATCCCGAGCTGGTGCGCGTCGGCGGCTACCAGCTCGAGACGAGCGAGGAGCCCGCCCGGCAGATGCTGCAGCTCGATACGCCGCCCACGGCGATCTTCGCCGCCAACGACCTGTCGGCGATCCGCACGATGGAGGTCGCCGGGTCGCTCGGCCTCTCGGTCCCCGACGACCTGTCCGTGATCGGCTTCGACAACGTCCCCGAGGCGGCCCTGACCGAGCCGGGGCTCACCACCATCGAGCAGCCGATCCAGAGGATGGGCTTCGAGGCGGTGCGGATGCTGATCGCCCTGATCGACCAGGCGCCGAGCGGCCCGCTGCAGCTCACCCTGCCCACCTCCCTCGTGGTCCGGCAGTCGTGCCGGGCCGTGGAGCACCGATGACCAGCGTCACCCTCGAGAGCGCCCAACCCCTCTACCGGGACCCGACCCGCGCGCTGGAGGAGCGGCTCGACGACCTCCTCGCGCGCATGACCCTCGCCGAGAAGGCGGCCCAGCTCGGCAGCGCCTGGGTGTTCCAGCTCGCCGACGGGTCCGGGCTGGTCGAGGAGCGGGCCGGCCGCATCCTGGCGGACGGGCTCGGCCAGGTGACGCGCGTCTCCGGGGCCAGCAGCCTGCGGCCGGAGGAGGCCGCCGACCTCGCCAACGCCATCCAGCGGTTCCTGGTCGAGCGGACCCGCCTGGGCATCCCGGCGATCGTCCACGAGGAGATCTGCTCGGGCCTGATGGCCAGGGGCGCCACCGTGTTCCCGCAGGCCCTCGGCGTGGCGAGCACCTGGGACCCCGGCCTGGCCGAGGCGCTGGCCGACGACGTCCGCCGGCAGATGCGGGCGCGGGGCGCCCACCAGGGGCTCTCGCCCGTGCTCGACGTCTGCCGCGACCCGCGCTGGGGCCGGACCGAGGAGACCTTCGGCGAGGACCCGCACCTGGTGGCGCGGATGGGGGTCTCGTTCGTCCGCGGCCTGCAGGGGGACGACCTGCGCCAGGGCGTGATCGCCACCGCCAAGCACTTCGTCGGCTACGCGGCGTCCGAGGGCGGCCTCAACTGGGCGCCCGCCCACATCGCCGCCCGCGAGCTGCGCGAGGTGTACCTGCACCCGTTCGAGGCGGCGGTTCGTAGTGCTGGCCTACGGTCCGTGATGAACGGCTACCACGAGCTGGACGGCGTGCCGTGCATCGCCGACCGGACGCTGCTCACCGGCATCCTGCGTGAGCAGTGGGGCTTCGAGGGCGTGGTCGCGTCGGACTACTTCTCGATCAGGCAGCTGATCGACTACCACGAGCTCGCCGCCGACCCCGCCGACGCCGCCGCGATGGCGCTGCAGGCCGGCCTCGACGTCGAGCTGCCGAGCACCGACTGCTACGGCGCGCCGCTGCTGAAGGCGCTGGAGTCGGGGCTGGTCGAGGAGGAGGCGTTCGAGGCGGCCGTGCGGCGGGTGCTGCGCGCGAAGTTCGAGCTCGGCCTGTTCGAGCAGCCCTACGTCGAGGTCGCCGAGGTCGTGCGGGTGAGCGACGCGGCGCCGAGCCGCGAGCTCGCCCGCCGCATCGCCGGCAGGAGCCTGGTGCTGCTGCGCAACGACGGCACCCTGCCACTGGCCGCCGGGACGGGGTCGGTGGCGCTGATCGGTCCCAACGCGCACGAGGCCAGGCACCTGTTCGGCGACTACACCTACCCGGCCCACGTCGAGGCGCTGCAGGACATGCAGCGCCAGGGGCAGAACGTCTTCTCGATCCCGTTCCCGGACGGCGCCAGCATCGAGGACACGCACGCCGACGCCGAGACGGTCCTCGACGCGCTGCGGCGGCGGCTCGGGGAGGAGCGGGTGCGTTTCGCGCCAGGCTGCGCGGTCGACGGGGCCGCGCGCGACGGGTTCGACGAGGCCGTGGCGCTGGCGGCCGAGTCCGACGTGGCCGTGATGGTGATGGGCGACAAGGCCGGCCTCACCGGCGAGTGCACCAGCGGCGAGGGCCGCGACCGCGCCTCGCTCGACCTGCCGGGCGTGCAGGAGGACCTGGTCCGGGCGGTGGCCGCCACCGGTACGCCGGTGGTGCTGGTGCTGGTCTGCGGGCGACCGGCCGCCAGCGCCTGGGTCCACGAGCACTGCGCCGCGGTCCTGGTCGCCTGGCTGCCCGGACAGGAGGGCGCCGGTCCCGTCGCCGACGCGCTCACCGGCCGGCTCAACCCGGGCGGCAAGCTGCCCATCTCCTACCCCCGCTCCTCCGGGCAGATCCCGGTGTTCTACGCGCACAAGCCCTCGGGGGGCAGGTCGCACTGGAAGGGAGACTACGTCGACGCGCCGTCCGCGCCGCTGTACCCGTTCGGCCACGGCCTGAGCTACACCACCTTCGCGCTCTCGGACGCCGCGGTGACGCGGGACCAGGTGTCGTGGAGCGAGTCGTTCGGCGTCGAGGTGACCGTGACCAACACCGGCGACCGGGCCGGCGACGAGGTGGTGCAGCTGTACGTGCGCCAGCCGCGCGCCAGCCTCACCCGGCCGGTGCTCGAGCTCAAGGGCTTCGTCCGGGTGGAGCTGGCGGCCGGTGCGGCCAGGACGGTGGCCTTCGAGGTCCCCGCCGCCCAGGTCGGCTTCCACGGTCACGACCTGTCCTACGTGGTCGAGCCGGGCGTGCTCGAGGTGCTGGTCGGGTCGTCCTCGCGCGACCTGGTGGAGGCCGGCTCGGTCACCATCGTGCCCGACCCGTCCGGGCGGCCGCCGGTGAAGGCCTTCGACGGCTCTATCACCATCTCGTCGTAGTTTCCTGCGCTCTATTACTGATTACGGTCCTCCGACCGGCGATGGTTAGCTTCGCGGGTTATGGGGGGCGTCGTGCGCCGCGCGCGCGGCAGGATCCGAGGCGCCGCGCTGGTCGCGGCGCTCATTCTCGCGGTGGCCGGGACCCTGTGGTCCACGGCGGGCGCGCAGCCGACCACCGTCCTGCTCTCCGCCGCTCCTGACGGGAGCGAGGGTCTCGGGCCCTACTACGCGTCGCCGCCGTCGGTCTCGCGCGACGGCGCCCACGTCGCCTTCGCCTCGGCCGCCGCCAACCTGGTCGACGGGGACGACAACGGCGCGGTCGACGTGTTCGTGCGCGACCGCGGTGAGGACGGGAACTGGCGCACCACCCTGGTGTCCGCCTCGGTGGAGGGCGAGCCGGGCAACGCCGACTCCTACACGCCGTCGATCTCGGCCGACGGCGACGAGGTGGCGTTCGCCTCGGAGGCCACCAACCTCGACGGGGGAGGCGGGGTCGGGCGGCCCGACGTGTTCCTGTGGCACCGCGGCGGCAGGCGGCCCACCCGGATCTCCCGTGGGCTGCTCGGCGGGCTCGCCGACGGCGGCTCCTACTCGCCGTCGATCTCCGCCGACGGCAGCGTGGTGGCGTTCGCCTCCGACGCGCCCAACCTGGTGGTGGGCGACCTGAACGGCCTGACCGACGTGTTCGTCTGGCAGCGCGACCCGGTGACCGGCCTCGTGTCGCTCCTGCGAGTCCTCACCAGGATTCTCGGCGAGCCGAAGGGCAACTCCTACCAGCCGGCGGTCTCGGCCGACGGCAGCGTGGTGGCGTTCGCCTCCGACGCGCCCAACCTGGTCGCGGACGACGACAACGACACCATCGACGTGTTCGCCCACGACCGCGCCAAGGGCACCACCACGCTGGTGTCGCAGGCCGCCGGCGGCAAGGCCGCCGACGGTCCCAGCTTCTACCCGACCGTCTCCGGCCACGGCGAGCGGGTCGCCTTCGTCTCCATGGCCGACGACCTGGGGTCCGGCGACGGGGCGCAGCCCAACGTCTACGTGTACGACCGCCACGCCGGGAGTACCGCGCTGGTCTCGCGCGGCGCCGGCGGCGAGCCCGCCGACTCGTCCAGCTTCTCCCCGGCGATCTCGGCCGACGGCCGCTACGTGGCCTTCGACTCGGCGGCGAGCAACCTGGTCGGCGCGGACGGCAACGGTGCCGAGGACGTGTTCGTGCGCGACACCGAGACCGGCGCGACCACCATGGTCGCCGTCGGCGGCAAGGACGAGCAGGCGTTCTGTCCCGGCCTCTCGCCCGACGGCGCCTACGTGGCCTTCGCGGTGGCGCCGGCCGACTTCGCCAGCACCCAGTACTACCTGCACGGTCCCATGTTCGGCGGCGACCCCGGCGGCACCCAGCCCGGGGAGCAGGAGACCTCCACGACGGCGAGCACGACGACCACCACGGAAGCGCCACCGACCAGCACCGAGCCGGCGGTCACCGAGACCACCGGAGGCTGAGCGTGCGGCGACCCGCCAGGGTGCTCCCAGGCTGCGGCCGCCTGACCCGGCGCGGAGCCGCCGGCGAGGACGGCCAGGTGGCGATCATCGTGGCGCTGATGCTCACGGTGATGCTCGGGTTCGGCGCGCTGGTGGTCGACGTCGGCCTCAACTGGGCGGCCCGCACCCAGCTGCAGAGCGCGGCCGACGCCGCCGCGCTGGCCGGCGCGGCCGAGCTGCCCGGCCAGCCCGACGAGGCCCTGGCCAAGGTGCGGGAGTACCTGGACGACAACGTCTCCGGCCTCGCCGGCGCCACGGCCGGCTGGGAGAGCGACGGGGACGCCGCCAACGGCGACGTCACCTGCTACCGCCCGCCGGCGGCGCCGCCGCCGCCCGGCGACCCGACGCACGGCTGCAGCGTCGGCGACACCGCCATCCAGGTGATCACGCCACCCCTGCATCCCGCCTACGCCTTCGCCAGCATCCTCGGGCGCAACTCCGCCGAGATCAAGGCGCTCGCCGCCGCCGGCGCGCCGCCGGGGCCGGAGGCGCCGTGCGCCCTGTGCGTGCTGTCGCCCGACGCCAACCCGGCCCTGCTCGCCGACGGCAACGTGACCCTCGGCGTGACCGGCGGCGGCGTGGTGGTCGACTCCGACGCCGGCGGTGCCGCCACCACCTCCGGCACGGCACAGGTCCAGGTGACGGCCCCTGGCACGATCCGGGTGGTCGGCGGCGTGCAGTCCGACCCGGGCAGCGGGTTCGACCCGGCGGTGCAGACCGGCGGCCTGCCGGTCGCCGACCCGCTGTCCAACCTGCCCCGGCCCGACCAGCTCAACCCGCCGAAGGTCTCGCCCGGCTTCCCCGTCCGGCCGGACGTCACCCTGACCAGGGGCGTTCAGCCCCTGGTGCCCGGCATCTACCACAACATCCTCGCCAGCGGCGGCACCCTTCGCTTCGCCGCCGGCATCTACGTGGTCACCGGGACCATGGACCTCAGCGGCAGCGCGGCCGCCATCGGCAGCGCCACCCTCTATTTCGCCTGCTCCAGCTACCCGCAGCCGTGCGCCCCGGGCAGCCGTGGGGCGGGTCTGACGGTCCGTGACACCGCCTCGTTCACGGTGGTGGCTCCGGTCGACCCCACCTCGCCCTACAGCGGCCTGGGCATCTTCTACGACCGGAACAACTCCCAGGACCTCGTCCTCGGCGGCAACGGCACCCTGTTCGCCAAGGGCACCGTCTACGCCCCGAGCGCCAAGTTGGACCTGCACGGCAACGGCACCGTCGGCAAGCTGTTCTCGATGGTGGTGGTCGACTCGTTCGCGGTGAGCGGCAGCGGGGGCCGGGAGTTCGACGTCACCTACGACCCGGCCCTGAACGTGTCGCTCAGGACGTCCGGTGGTGGGCTGGTCAAGTGACCGCGGCGGTACGGTGGAGATGATGGCGCTGTGCTACGATCCCGCGGACATGGGTGGACAGGGCATGCAACCCCCATCGCCGTGCCCTGGCTCGCCCCGCGTGGACCCTGGCCCTTCTGGACCCGATGAGCGCCACCAGCCCTGACCCGCGCGCGCTCGGCAGCCCGAGCGCCCGGGGCGACCCCGGCACCGGCTGAGGTCGAGCGACCCGAGGTCGAGCATGGTGTTCTCCAACTTCCTGTTCGCGGTCGCGCTCACCGTGGTGTGGCCACTCGGGATGCTGGGCCTGCTCGCCGCCTGCGCCTGGCTGGAACGGCGCACGCTGGTCGCCGAGGAGGTCGTCCCCAGGCGCCTGCGGCGCATGGAGAGCAAGCCGCCGGAGGCGGTCGAGGCGATGGTGCACGAGGAGACGTCCGAGGTGGTCGCCGACTACTGGTCGACGCCCAACCACCCCTACATGGGCGCCAAGCCGTCGCCGAACGGCCGCCGGCCAGAGCCCGCCGCCAAGCCCACGCCGCCCGCCGCGGAGGAACCGCAGCCGCTCCGCGCGATCTGGCCGAAGGATGCCGCCGAGCCGGCGACGGCCGCGCCGTCCGAGGCGGCAGCGCGAGCGGAGCCGCAGGCCGGTGCCGACTCGGGGCCCGACGCTTCGCGGGTGGTGCCCAGCAGGGTGGAGCGGCTCGCCAGGCGGTGGCCGGCCAAGGGCCGGCACGAGCGGCGCTGAGCAGGCCCCACGCACCAGGGCGCCAGGTTCCACCGGTTTGTCGCGTTGCATCGGTGCAAGCCAACCGTGCGTACGGATGCCTCACGGCCACGCGCCGCGTGTCCGTGACCCGAAAGGAGCAAGATCGATGGGGATCCTCGCACTGCTCGTGCTCGGGCTGCTGGCGGGGCTGGTGGCCAAGCTGATCCTGCCGGGCAACGACCCCGGCGGCCTGATCGTGACCATGGTCATCGGGGTGGTCGGGGCGTTCGTCGGCGGCCTGCTGGCCTCGGCGCTCGGCTTCGGTGGGCTCTCCGGGTTCGACTTTCGGACCTTCGTCATCGCCGTGATCGGCTCGATCATCCTGCTGCTCATCTGGCGGGCGGTGAAACGCCCGAGGTACGGCGGCAGGCGGCGCACCTACACCCGCCGCCGGCGCTGGATCTGAGCACGCTGACCCGCTGACTCGGCGGCGCGGACCGCCCCGGTCCGCGCCGCCGCCGCTTACCGGCCGCTTACGTTGGCGGCGGGCAGGCGGCGAACGAGTGCGCGAACGGCTATCGTTTGCGCCATGGAAACGCGCAGGCTGCGTACCTCGGAGTCCTTCGTCGCCGGGGTCTCGGCCATGCTGCTGGCCACCGCCGTCCTCGCCTTCGCCCACCTCGTCCAAGGGAGCGTGCCCTTCCCCTCGCTGGGGCTGGCGCAGCGGCTCCTGCGGTGGGTCCCCGGCCCGGTGGCGGTCTTCTTCATCGAGCGCATGGGCCACTGGGCGCTGCGCGCGTTCGCCACCGGCTTCACCGTCGGCGGGATCCTCGTCGGCGGCCTCGCCGGGGTGGCGGTCGCGCGCCAGGGCGCCCGCCGCGCTCCGGCGGCCTGGGTCGCGGGCGCGCTGCTCGGCCTGCTGGCGCTGTTCGGCTACCGCTCCCAGCCCGGCGGGCCTTCCCTGGAGTTGTACGGCCTGCTGGTCGCGGCCGCCGCGGTGACCTACGCGGTCACCTTGCGGGGCGCGCTGGACCGGCTCGACCGCGACCCGGTGCCCGCACCGGCCAGCGGCCTCGGGCGGACCAGGCGCGAGTTCCTGCGTGCCCTGGCGGGGTCGGGCGCCCTGCTCGCGGTCGGCCTCGGCGTGAGCCGGGTCACCGGCGGGTTCGGCGACCGGGGCGGTCGCCCGCTGGTCCGCCCGGCGGGGGCCGCGCTCGAGCAGGTGCGGGCCCCGGCCGCGGACGACGGCGCCTTCACCACCATCAAGGGCCTGACGCCTGAGGTCACCCCCAATCGCCTGCACTACACCGTCGACGAGTCGATCATCGACCCGGACGTCGACGCCGACTCCTGGGAGCTGGTGATCGACGGCCTGGTGGGTCAGCCGCTGCGGCTGCGCTACGCCGACCTGCTCGCCATGCCGGCGGTCGAGCAGTACGTGACCCTGCAGTGCATCTCCAACGACGTCGGCGGTGACCTGGTCTCCACCGCCAAGTGGACCGGGGTACCGCTGGCGGACGTGCTGGCCCGCGCCGGGGGCGTGTCCAAGCAGGCGGTGCGGGTGGCGTTCCACGCCGTTGGCGGCTACAGCGACTCCCTGCCCGTCGCCAAGGCGCTGGACAGGGCAACGGTGGTGGCCTACGGCATGAACGGCACCTCCCTGCCGCGCTCGCACGGCTACCCGGCCCGGATCATCGCGCCGGGCATCTACGGCATGAAGAACGTCAAGTGGCTGCAGCGCATCGAGGTGGTCGACTACGAGTACCTCGGCTACTGGCAGCGCTCGGACGGCTGGGACAACCTGGCCCCGATCAAGACCGCCAGCCGTATCGACGTCCCCACCGAGCTGGCCGTGGTCCGCGGGTCGCTCACCGTGGCCGGCCTGGCCTGGGCGGGGGACCGTAGGATCGAGAAGGTCGAGGTGTCGCTCGACGGCGGCCGCACCTGGCAGCCGGCGGTGCTCCGCCGCGAGCTGGCCAAGGCCGCCTGGCGACAGTGGCGCCTGCCGTGGAGGCCGGCCAAGGCGGGCAAGGTGCTGCTGAAGGTGCGCGCCACCGACGGCGGCGGCGCGCTGCAGACCGCCGCCGAGGCGCAGCCACACCCGACCGGGGCGACCGGCTACCACCAGATGGAGGTGGTGGTGCGGGACTCGTGACAATACGGCAGCCGCACTTCCCACCTCCTCGGCATCAGAGGCTGGTGCAGCGTGGGGGCGCGGCCTGCCGACCTGGAGCTATCTAGCACGAGGCCGACTGGTGGCGAGCAGGCTCGCGCCGAAGTGCGGCTGCCGCATTGCGGAATGTGGCGGCCGGCGGCGCGGTTGCAGCCTGCGTGAGCGATCTACGGCAAGCAGCGGGCGTCCTCCTGCCAGTGGCCACGGTGGCCCTGGGCAAGCGGGCGGACGGAGCGTACCGGTCGAGCGGCATGGAGTATCCTGCCCGCGTGCAGGCAGCCGGGCGCCGGCGGCCCCCTGACACCAGGCCGCCGCGCCCCTGGTCGCGGGGGCGTTCGCAGCCCTCCCCGCGGACGGCCCGAGCGGAAGGATCGCCGTTGCAGCCCAATGGCCCGGCCCCGGAGGTGGGCACGCCCACGGACGGCGCCCCGGTCGAGGGCGGCAGGGCGCCGAGCGGCGAGAGCGCCGAGGAGCGCGAGGCGCGCTTCGTCGCCGACGCCATCCCGCTGCTCGACACCATGTACGCCGGTGCCCTGCGGCTGACGCGCAACCCCGCCGACGCCGAGGACCTGGTGCAGGAGACCTTCCTGCGCGCCTACAACGCCTTCCACCAGTTCGAGCCTGGCACCAACCTGAAGGCGTGGCTGTACCGGATCCTCACCAACACCTACATCAACGCCTACCGCAAGCAGCAGCGGGGGCCGCAGTCGGTGCCCACCGAGGACGTCGACGACTTCTCCCTGTACCAGCGCATCGCCGGCGCCAACCCCTCCGGGGCGGAGACCCCGGAGGCGGCGCTGCTCGACCGCATCCCCGAGGAGGAGGTGCGCGAGGCGCTCGACTCGCTGCCCGAGCAGTTCCGCATGGCGGTGCTCCTGGCCGACGTCGAAGGCTTCTCGTACAAGGAGATCGCCGAGATCATGGGCACCTCGATCGGCACGGTGATGTCCCGGCTGCACCGGGGCAGGCGGCAGCTCCAGAAGCGGCTGTGGGACTTCGCGGCCGACCGGGGCCTGCTCGAGGAGGGACAGGAATGGGTTCGCCCGAAGTAGGCGACTGCGACGGGGTCATGCGCCACGTCTGGGTCTACCTCGACAAGGAGACCGACCCGCCGACCTGTGCCGAGCTCGAGGCCCACCTGGAGGAATGCCCCAGCTGCCAGCGGGTGGTGCAGTTCGACCGCAAGTTCAAGCTGCTGGTGCGCCGCTGCGCCGACGCCGGGCCGGTCCCGGCGGCGCGGGTCGAGGCGCTGCGCGTCCGGCTGGTCGCCAGGCTGCGCTCGCAGCGCCCGTCGCACCCGCTGTAGGGCCCGCTCCGCTCGCCTTGAAACCGTCTTGATGCCCTCGCGCGTATACCTGTGCAGGAGGGTGTAGGAGGGGCATTCGAGGGAATCGACCAGCGACCCCTCAGGTTCCTTTCACAAGCGGAGCCCATCGCCGAATCGATGGGAAGGATGGTGGGGCTCACCATGCGCTCGGACAACGTCAAGGGGCATCGCCCGGGCAACGACCCGTCCCCTTCCAAGGTGGAGCGGGTCGGACGGGTCTGCTCCGACGGCGGCTGCGACACGAGGCTGTCGATCTACAACAAGACCGGATTCTGCTGGCAGCACCAGCCCCTGATCTTCCCCAACTACCGCGGCAAGCGCCTGGTCAGCTCGTAGCACACCGACCCGTCGACGACTGGCGGCCGGCCCTC
>DASUZB010000007.1:0-13437 GCA_036377075.1 Actinomycetes bacterium
CCTGCGCCTGGTGCCCGTCGGCGCGGCCGCTATCGCGGCCGCGCTGCTGTACACCGGCGGGCCGCGGCCCTACGGCTACCGCGGCCTCGGCGAGGTCTCGGTGCTGCTGTTCTTCGGCCTGGTGGCCACGGCCGGCTCGGCCTACGTGCAGCTCGGCCGCGTGACCGCCGCGGCCGTGGTGGCCTCGCTGCCGGTGGGGCTCGGCGCGGTCGCGCTGCTGCTCGCCAACAACATCCGCGACCTCGACGGCGACCGTGCCGCCGGCAAGCGCACCCTGGCGGTGCTGCTCGGCCGCGCCCGCGCCCGGGCGCTGTTCGCCGCGGTGCTGGCCGGCATGTTCGCGGCCGTGCTGCTGCTCGGCCTGGCCCGCCCGCCGGTGCTCGCCGCCCTGGCCGCCGCGCCGCTGGCGCTGCCGCCGCTGCGGCTGGTGCGGCAGCGCGAGGACGGGCCGTCGCTGCTGGCCGCGCTCGCCGGCACGGCCCGGCTGCAGCTCGTCCTCGCGCTGCTGCTCGCCGCGGGGCTGTGGCTGTCGTGACGCCCGCTGCCCTGCCCAGCCCCGGACGGCGCCGGGGCGGCCCGGTGGGCGACGCCGGCGGGCTGCGGACCTGGCGGGTGCGGGTGCCGCTGGCGGTGCCGTTCCAGGGCGTGCGGGAGCGGGAGGCGACCCTGGTCGAGGGGCCGGCCGGCTGGGGCGAGGTGTCGCCGTTCCCCGGGTTCCCGACCGACCCGGCGCTGGCCTGGCAGGCCGCCCGCGAGGCGGCGACCACGCCGTGGCCGGCGCCGCTGCGCGCCGAGGTCGAGGTCGCCGAGGTGCTGCCCGCGGTCGCGCCCGACCGCGCCGCCGCGCTGGCCCTGCGGGTCGCTGCCGGCACCGTCAAGGTCAAGGTCGGCCGCGGCGACGACCTTGGCAGGGTGCGGGCGGTGCGCGAGGTGCTCGGCCCGCGCGCCCGCATCCGGGTGGACGCCAACGGCGCCTGGGACGTGGCCACCGCGGTCGACCGGGTGCGCGCCCTGGCCGCCTTCGACGTCGAGCTGGTCGAGCAGCCCGTCGCCGGCCTGGAGGACCTCGCCCGCGTGCGGCGCCTGGTGGCGGTGCCGCTGGCCGCCGACGAGGCGGTGCGCGGCCTGGACGACGCCAGGCGCCTGCGGCGCCTCGGCGCGGCCGACGCGCTGGTGGTGAAGGTGCAGGCCGCCGGCGGGGTGCGCGCCGCGCTGGCGCTGGCCGAGGCGGCCGGCGTGCCGGCGATCCCGTCCAGCCTGGTGGAGACGTCGGTGGGCCTGGCCGCCGGGCTCGCCTTCGCCGCCTGCCTGCCGGCGACGCCGTTCGCCAGCGGGCTTGGCACCGGCGCCCTGCTCGCCGGCGACGTGGTCCGCGACCGGCTGGTCCCGGTCGGCGGCCGCCTCGCCGTGCGCCGTCCCGTGCCCGACCCCGAGCTGCTCGCCCGCTACCAGGCGGTGCCGGCGTGACCCTTGTGGCCCGGCGGTCGCGTCCGCTACCAGGCGGCGGCCGCGTACGCCTCCTCGAGGAACGCTGCCACCAGGTCGCCGAAGCGCTCGGGCTGCTCCAGGTGGGCGGCGTGGCCGGCGTGCGGCACCAGCGCCACCCGGGCGCGCGGCCCGATGGCGGTGGCCATGCGCTCGGCGATGGCGGCGAACTTGCCGTCCAGCTCCCCGGCGACCAGCAGGACCGGCGCGGCCAGCTCGGGCAGGCGCGCCCACAGCGGCGCCTGCGCGCCGGTGCCGAGCAGGCGCAGGGCGGCGGCGAGGCCGGCCGCGCTGTTGCCGAGCCGCTCGTCGCGGCCGGCGCGCCCGGCCGGCAGGGTGGCGAACAGCGGGCCGGCCAGCCAGCGGTCGAGGAACGCGGCGACGCCGTCGCGCTCGAGGTCGCGGGCGAGGGCCTCGTCGGCGGCGCGGCGCTCGGCCCGCTCCCCCGCCTCGGCGATGCCCGGCGAGGCGCCCAGCAGCACCAGGCCACGGACCAGGTCGGGCCGGTCGAGCGCGAGCCGCAGGCAGACCCGCCCACCGAGCGAGTAACCGAGGTAGGCGCCCAGCCCGGCCTCGCCCAGCAGCGCCGCGGCCCCGGGCAGGTCCGCCCGCACCGCGCCGGAGCCGCCGTGACCGGGAAGGTCGGCCCTGACCACCCGCCAGCGCTGCCGCAGCCGCCCGGCCAGCGGCTCCCACGACGCCAGCGTCTGGGTGAAGCCGTGCACCAGGACGACCCGCGGCCCCGAGCCTTCCACCACCGTGTTGAGCACGGCGGGATGCTAGCGCGGGCGGCCACGCAGGGCCGAGCGGTAGCCCCCCGGGGGAAGGACCCACGAGCATGAGCGACCCGGGGCGGGAGTTCGCCCTCACCCTGGTCGACGAGCTCGCCAGGGGCGGGCTGCGCGACGCCTGCCTGGCGCCGGGGTCGCGCTCCACCCCGCTCGCGCTCGCCTTCGCCGAGCACCCGAGGGTGCGCCTGCACGTCCACCTGGACGAGCGCGCCGCCGCGTTCTTCGCGCTCGGCGCGGCCAAGCGCTCCGGCCGGCCGGCGGCGGTGCTGTGCACCTCGGGCACGGCGGCGGCGAACTTCCACCCGGCGGTGCTCGAGGCGCACCACGGCCGCGCGCCGCTCGTGGTGCTGACCGCCGACCGGCCGCCGGAGCTGCGCGACACCGGCGCCAACCAGACCGCCGACCAGCTCAAGCTGTACGGCGCGACGGTGCGCTGGTTCTGCGAGGTGGGGCTGCCGGCCGCTGGGCCGGGCGCGGGCCCCTACTGGCGCTCGCTCGGCGCCCGCGCGGTGGCGGCGGCCACCGGCCCGCCGGCCGGGCCAGTCCACCTCAACGTCGCCTTCGCCGAGCCGCTGGTGCCGCGCGAGCCGGGCGCCGCCGCGCCCGGCCGGCAGGGTGGGGCGCCGTGGACGGCGTCGGTGGCGCTGCCGCGCCCGCCGGACTCCGCCGAGGTCGCCGAGCTGGCCGCGCGCGTGCGGGAGGCACCGCGGGGGCTGCTGGTCGCCGGCTGGGGCGCGTCCCTGGCGCCGGCGGCGGTCGACGCGTTCGCGGCGGCCTCCGGCTGGCCGGTGCTCGCCGACCCGCTGTCGGGCGCCCGCCGCGGCCCCCACGCCGTCTCCACCTACGACGCGCTGCTGCGCGCCCCGGGCTTCGCCGACGCCCACCGGCCCGACCTGGTGCTGCGGGTCGGCGCTGCGCCGACCTCGAAGGTCCTCACCGGCTGGCTGGACGCGACCGTGCCCCAGGTGCTGGTCGACCCCGACGGCGCCTGGCCGGACCCCGGCCGGGGCGCCGCCGTGCGCCTGGTCGCCGACCCGTCGGCCCTGCTCGCCGCCGTCGCCGAGGAACTCCGGGGGTCCGGGGGGCTCAAGAGCGAGGCCGGAACCCAGGCGGCTGGCGGCCTCGCAGGGCCGAGCGGCAGCCCCCCGGTCAACAGGCGGGACGCGGATGGCGAGGCGCCATGGCGGGATGGGTGGCGGCGGGCGGAGCGGGTCGCCCGTGAGGCGATCGACCGGCTGGTCGACGGGTGGGACGAGCCGTTCGAGGGCAGGGTCGCGCGCGACGTGGTGGCCGCCCTGCCCGACGGGGCCACGCTGGTGGTCGGGTCGAGCATGCCGGTGCGCGACGTGGACGCGTTCGCGCGCCCGCGCGACGGCCTGGCGTTCGTCGCCAACCGGGGCGTGAGCGGCATCGACGGGTTCGTGGCGACCGCGCTCGGCGTGGTGGCGGCAGCCGGCGGGCCGGTTGCCGCCCTCTGCGGCGACCTCACCTTCTTGCACGACGCCAGCAGCGTGCTCGGCGCCGGCCGGCGCCCGGAGGCGGTGGTCTTCGTCGTGTGCGACAACGACGGCGGCGGCATCTTCTCCTTCCTGCCGCAGGCGGGCCTGCCCGCCGCCCGCTTCGAGGAGCTGTTCGGCACCCCGCACGGGCTCGACCTGGCCGGCCTCGCCGCCGTCGCCGGCCTCGAGGCCCAGCGCGTCACCAGGGCGGCCGAGCTGGTCCCCGCCCTGGACAAGGCGCTCGGCGCGGGCCGCAGCAGCGTCCTGCTGGTGCCGGGCGAGCGGCCCGGCAACGCCGCCCGCCACCGCGAGGCGCTGGACGCCGTCGCCGCCGCGCTGCGCGCCGAGGCCTGAGGCGGCCGGCCCGCGATGCTCGACGCCGCCGAGGTGCTCGCCATCCTGGACCGGCTCGAGGGGGCCGGGGTGGTGGTGTGGCTCGACGGCGGCTGGGGCGTGGACGCGCTGCTGGGCCGGCAGAGCCGGCCCCACCAGGACCTGGACCTGGTGCTCGCCCGCGACGACTGCGCCGCGGCGCGGGCGGCGCTCACCGCCGCCAGCTTGCGGCACGACCAGAGCGCCGTGCCGGGCCTGCCGGCGCGGCTGGTCCTGGCCGACGCCGACGGTCGCCAGGCCGACCTGCACCCGGTGGTCTTCGACCGCCACGGCAACGGCTGGCAGGAGCTCGGCGGGGACGGGTGGGGCGTCTACCCGGCGGACGGGCTCGGCGGCGCCGGCGAGGTCGGCGACCGCCGCGTCCGCTGCCTGACCCCCGAGCTGCAGGTCCGCCACCACCTCGGCTACCCGCTCGGCGACGCCGACCGGTACGACCTGCGGCTGCTCGCCGAGCGCTTCGGCGTGGCCGTGCCGCCGGGCATCGAGGAAGCCTGAGCGGCCACGCCGTCACGAGGATTGCCGGGCCTCGGCGGTCGCCGCGCGCCGCTGTAGGGCGTAGCAGTGCAGCACGGCGTCGACGGAGCGGTCGACGTCGTCCTCGTCGGTCGACCAGTTCGACACGGAGATCCGCATGACGTGCCTCCCCCGCCAGGTGGCTCCCGCCATCCAGCAGGTCCCCTCCCGCTGGACGGCCTCGATGACCCGGCGGGTCAGGTCGTCGTCGTCGTCACCGAAGCGGACCAGGACCTGGTTGAGCACCACCTCGTTGAGGACGCGCACCCCGTCGGTCCCCGCCAGGGACGCGGCGAACCGCCGGGCGAGCGCGCAGCAGCGGTCGACGAGGTCGGCGACGCCCGAGGCGCCCAGCGAGCGGAGGGCCGCCCACACGGCGAAGCCGCGCGCCCGCCGCGAGAGCTCGGGGTTCCAGTCCATCGGGTCCCGCCCCCCGCCCGCCCCCTGGGGGAAGTAGCTGGCGCTCCCGGTCATGGCGGCGCGGTGGGCCTGCGGGTGGGCGCAGACGGCGATGCCGGAGTCGTAGGGGACGTTCAGCCACTTGTGGGCGTCGGTGGCCCAGGAGTCGGCGAGCTCCAGCCCGCGGGTCAGCGGCCGGAGGAAGGGGCTCGCGGCAGCCCACAGCCCGAAGGCCCCGTCGACGTGCACCCAGGCCCGGGCCCGGTGGGCGGCCTCGCAGACCTCGCCGACGGGATCGAGCGCCCCGGTGTTGAGGTTGCCGACCTGGGCGCAGACGATCGTCGGTCCGGACGGGTCGCGGAGCATCCCCGCCAGGGCGTCGGGCCGCATCCGCCCCTGCCCGTCCACCTCCACCTCCCGGATGGCGGCGGTCCCGAGCCCGAGGTACCGCAGGGCGCGGTCCACGGTCGCGTGCCGCTCGCGCCCGACGAGCACGGTCACGGGCGGCGCCCCCACCAGGCCGTCCGCCTCGACGTCCCAGCCGGCTCGGCGGAGCACCGCGTCGCGTCCCGCGGCCAGGCAGGTGAAGTGGGCCATCTGGGCGCCGGTCACGAACCCAACGGAGGCGTCCCGGGGCAGGCCGAACAGCTCGAGGAGCCACGCCGCGGCCACCTCCTCGGCGACCGCGGCGGCGGGCGACAGCGCGTGGAAGCCGGCGCACTGGTCCCAGGCCGCCGTCAGCCACTCCGCGCCGACCGTGGCCGGCAGCGGCCCACCGATCACGAAGCCGAAGAAGCGGCCGCTCGCGGTGGCGAGCAGCCCCCGGTCGGCCAGCTTCGCCAGCTCGGCGACGACCGCCTTCGGGTCGCTCGGCCCCTCCGGCAGCGGGCCGCCGAGGCCCCGGCGCAGCTCGTCCCTGGTGGCGGCGGGCGCGATCCGCCGTCCCGGCAGGCCCTGGAGGAACCCCAACGCCTCGCTCCTCGCCCCGTCGAGCAGCGCCTCCCAGTCGTACCCCCGCATGCGCCCACCCCCGTGCGTCGCCGATCCTTCCCCACGACCGTAGGCGAGGAACGCGGGCCGGTCTTGTACGGCCGTGCTCCCGGCCTCCCTGCTACCGTGGCCTCGTGGCGAGAGCGTCCGGCCCCAGGGGCCCCGACGACGCCCGGATGTGGCGGGCGGACGACCTCGGCGGCCTGGAGCTGCTCAGGGCCACCTTCAGCGGGTTCGCCTTCCGCCCGCACGCGCACGAGGAGTTCTTCGTCGCCCTCACCGAGGGGGGCCTCGTCACGCCGACCTACCGGGGAGGCACCCACGTGGCCGGCCCCGGTGACGTGATCGTGCTCAACCCGGAGGAGGCCCACGCCGGCGGGCCCCCGGCCGGCGGCTCGTGGTCCTACCGGGCGCTCTACCCGCGCCCGGACCTCATGCGCCAGGTGGTGGCGGAGCTCGCCGGAGGCGGGCCCGGGCTGCCCGAGTTCGGCGGGGAGGTGGTGCGCGACCGGGAGGTCGCGGCGCGGCTGCGCCGCTTCCACCGGCTCGCCGAGCGCCCCTCCGCGAGCGCGCTGGAGCGCCAGGCGCACCTCGCCGAGGCCCTCGTCCTGCTGGTGGGCCGCCACGCCGCACCCCGGCGGGCGCCGCGGCCGCCCGGCAGGGAGCGTGGGGCGGTGCGCCGCAGCCGCGAGTACCTGGAGGAGCACGCGGCGGAGAACGTGACCCTGGACGCCCTCGCCCGGCACGCCGGCCTCAGCGCCTTCCACCTGTGCCGCGTCTTCCACGCGGCGGTGGGGATGGCGCCCCACGCCTACCAGACGCATGTCCGGGTCCGCCGCGCCAAGTCCCTGCTGCGGGCAGGGCTTCCCGTCGCCATCGCCGGCGCGGAGGCGGGCTTCTACGACCAGGCCCACCTCACCCGGCAGTTCAAGCAGATCGTCGGCCTGACCCCGGGGCGCTACGTCCGGGACGCTACCGGCCGGTGAGCGCGTCGAGGACCGCGGCCGCCTTCCACTCGGTCTCGGCCCACTCGGCCTCCGGGTCGGAGCCGGCCACGATCCCCGCCCCGGCGACCAGGCGGGCGCCGCCCGGCGTCAGGGTGGCGCAGCGGATGGCGATCGCCCACTCGCCGTCGCCGCGGGCGTCGACCCACCCGACGGGCCCGGCGTAGGCGCCGCGGGCGAACGGCTCCAGCTCGGCGAGCACGGCGAGGGCGAGGTCGCGCGGCACGCCGCCGACGGCCGGCGTCGGGTGCAGCAGGCCGGCCAGCTCCAGCGCCGACGGCAGCGGCTCGGTGAGCTTGGCGGTGACCCGGGTGGCGAGGTGCGCCACGGTCGGCAGGCGCACCACCTCGGCCGGGGTGACCTCGACGTCGTTGGCCACCTTGGCGAGGATCTCGGCCACCGCGTCGACCACCACGCCGTGCTCGGCGGCGGTCTTGTCCGAGGTCTGCAGCCAGGCGAGCCGGTCGGCCACGGCGGCGGGGCTGGCTGGCTGAAGCGCGTCAGCCCCGCCGCCGCTGGCGACCGTCCCGGCCATCGGCTGCGAGGTGGCCACCCCGCCGCGCCGCGCCACCAGCAGCTCGGGGCTGGCCCCGAGGAAGGCGCCGCTGGCGTACAGGTAGGTCCCAGCGGCGCGGTCGCGCAGGCGGCGCAGGACCGCGGCGCGGCGGAACGGCCGGTCGGTGTCGACCTCGAGCTCGCGGGCGAGCACCACCTTGTCGAGCCGCCCGCCGGCGATCGCCCGCAGGGCGGCGGTGACCGCCGCCTCCCAGTCGGCCTGCTGCTGCCCGAGCGGGGCGCGCACGGCCCTGACCCGCGGCCAGGGACCGTCGCGGTCGCCGGTGCCGGCCAGGGCGTCCGGGTCCGGCGGGAGGGGCGCCCGCTGGGTACCGGTCACGACCGCCCAGGTGGCGCCGTCGGCGCCGCGGCGCAGCAGCAGGGCCGGGATGGTGAGCTGGCCGGGGGCGCGGTCGTCGAAGGGGACCGCGGCGACCGCGACCGGGCCGAGCCCGCTCCCCTCCGGGTCGTCGACCTGGGCGCCGCCGAGCAGCTCGGCGACCTGGTCGGCGGCCTGCCCGAGGCGCTCGCGGCCGGTGCCGAGCGGGATGCGCGCCGCCTCCCCCTTGCCGACCAGCTCGGCGGCGTCGGAGCGCCAGACGAAGCCGGTCTCGCCGGCCGCGTCGAGCAGGTCGAGCGGGCGCCCGAGGCGCACGACCCGGCTGTGCAGCCGGGCGGCCGGCGGCGAGCCGGCGGGGGCGGCCCGTGCGGGCACCGTCCCGGACTCGCCGGGGGCGTGGGTGGATGCTTCCAGCTCGTCCCCGCTCTGGCCGCTCATCGGGTGGCGGGCGGGGCGGTGCGCGGGCGGCGCGCGGAAACGGTCATGAGCCCATCCTAGAACCGTCACCTAGATTAGCGTGAATCTGCAATCCAGGCAGCCAGCCGTTGCCAGCCGACAGTCCCCGTCTTAGCGCAGCTCACGGCTGGCGCGGGGTTCCCGCTTCCCAGGGGTCTGCCCAGCCGAGGCTGGGACTTCTGTCCCCTCCACAGGCGTTTCAAGTCTCCGGGCCACTCCCGGCGACCAAGTCTCGACGAGCGCGGCCAGATTGCAGGCCGAGTTCAGGTCACGATCGATGCGAAGGCCACAGGCCTCGCAGCAGAACACCCGGACGCCGAGGGGCAGCTTGGCTTTCACTGTCCCGCAGGCCGAGCAGGTCTTACTGGACGGATAGAACGCATCCGCCTGGACTAGCCGCGCACCGGCCCAGGTGGTCTTGTAGCCGAGCTGGCGGCGCACCTCGGCAAACCCGGCATCACTGATATGGCGCGCGAGGCGCCGATTGTGGAGCATCCCGGCAACGTTGAGGTGCTCGACCACGATCACGTCGTGGCTACTGGCGAGTTGGCTGGTGAGCTTGTGAAGGCTGTCGCTGCGGATGTGCGCAACGCGGGCGTGCGTTCTGCCGAGGCGTCGGCGGGTCTCCTTCCACCCGGCCGACGGCGCACGGCGGGTACCGTCGCGGGCGCGAGGGCCATGCCGGCGGGCGAGCTGCCGATGCAGCCTGCGCAGCTGCCGCTGCACCTGGTCGAGTGGGCGGGGGTTAGGGATCACCTGGCCGGTGGACAGCACCGCCAGATGGCGGATCCCCACGTCGACGCCCACCACCCCTCCCCCGCAGATGCCCTCGGGGATGCGGCGCTGGACTTCGACGGTGAACGAGACGTACCAGCGGTCGGCGGTGCATGTGATGGTGGCGGCCAGGATCCGAGCAGTGCCGGCCTCCAGGCGTCGGGCGAGCTTGCGGGTGGACTCGTGCGTGTGGATCCGCCCGATCCTCGGCAAGACCACGTGATGCCGATCGGGCTCGACGCGGAGCGGGCCGGTGGTGAACCGGCACGAGGGGCGGGTGCGGTGCTTGGTCTTGCGGTGGGGGAAGCCGACCTTTCGGCCCTTGCGCCGCCCTGCCTTCGAGTCCGCCCAGTTCTTCAGTGCCCGCGCCAGGGCGTCCAGCCCGGACTTGTAGGCCTCCTTGGAGTTCTCCTGCCACCACGGGGCCACCTCGTGCTTGGCGCGGTTCCATTCCCGTTGCAGCGCCGGCAACGTCCATGGCACCTCGACGTCCAGTCCTGCCTTACGCTGGTCAAGGCGCTGCTTGACCAGGTCCAATGCCCAGCCGTAGACGTAGCGGGCGGCACCGCAGTGGGAGGCCAGCGCCCCCTGCTGCCGCGGGGTGGGGTCAAGCGCGAACCGGTACGCCTGGTGCACCAGCGTGCTCCCGGGCGGCTTGCTTGGCTGTTGGGAGGTTGAACGACCGATGTCGAACATTGGTTCGAAATCGTACCACGCACCGATGCCACCGGATGCCCGCTGAGCGGCGCCGATCCACAGGCCAACCGACAGATCAGCCTCTCTGCCAGCGGAACCGGCCATCCCTATAGAGTGGCGGTCATTGGGCCAGCGCCACGCGTGCCGGGCGATGGCGAGGTAGCAGCGTTGGTCCTCGTCGCTGGTCATCGGGCGTTGACCCCGGCGGCCCGGCGAGCGCCGCTACGCTCACGTCGAGCTGCCCGATCCCGCCTGATCAGGCAGGCCGGCACGCCGTCATGCGCGAACCGGCCGCGCCTCAGAACGGTTCCTCTGTATGTCAACCCGGAGAGCAGCTGGTGAGGATCTGCTCTACCTCCTCAAGCCGGCCAGAGGTCGGCCTCCGGCCGCCTCGGCTGCTGGCCATCATCTGCGCGCGCGCAGCCGCTCAGGACGGCGGGCTGACGGCTCGTCGGCTTGGTGCAGTCCGGCCTCGGCGGCGCCGAGCCTGAGGGTGTCGAGCCCGAAGGCGGCGACAGGGCCGTGCACGCCGGGTGTGAGGGCGGCATCCGGCACCGCCGCGTGGACGGCGCCCCAGGCCAAGAGCGATGCGGTCAGCTCGTAGGGATCGGGGCCGGTGAGGGCGGTCGTGGCCAGGGGCCGACCGGAATCGTCGCGGGCGACGG
Organism: Actinomycetes bacterium; assembly: GCA_036377075.1. Lineage (GTDB taxonomy): Bacteria > Actinomycetota > CALGFH01 > CALGFH01 > CALGFH01 > DASUZB01. The sequence goes on from DASUZB010000007.1 coordinate 10,561, forward strand.
CGATAACCAGGGAACGGCCGTCACTGTCCGGCTCGCGGTGCGATCCCGGGAGCCGCTGGGACAGCCGCGTCACCGCGGCCCGCGCCGTCTCCGACCGCCGCAGGGGTGCCGTGAGCGCGGTGGTCGTCCGGAGCGGACGGGTCCACCGTCCGAACCAGCCGAGGCACACATCGACGCTGTCCAGCTGGGGGAAGACTTCCGGCAGTCCGAGATGCTCTGAGCCGGCGACGGTCAGCGCGGCACGTTTCATGCCGGCGTAGCTGAAGGTGCGGACACGCTTGCCGGTGCGCTCCTCGACCAGCCGGGCGGGAGCCCTGGGGCGTGGGCGGCGGTAGGCGAAGGCGTCCTCGGCCGCCGAAGCGACCAGCGTGGTGCGGGTGCCCCCCGTGGTCAGGGTGAAGGCGTCGCGCAGGGTGCTGCGGTAGCGCAGCTCGTCTCCATGTCCGGATCGGGTGAGGAAGTAGCCGACCTCGATCCGGCGGGCCCGCTCGCCCGCCCGGGTCAGGGCGAGCGCGCCGGCGAGGTTGCCCGGCACGTAGTCGTAGCCGAAGGCGGGCACGACGCTCGCGCCTCGGGCGGCCGCGACCGCGTCCAGCTCAAAGACGCGCCGGACGAAGGATCCCTCCCCGGCGGAGTCGAGGTAGTGCGCGCCCGCCTGCGCCGCGGCCGTGACCGTCGCCATCCCGAGCTGCATGAACGGGCCGACCGTGGAGAGGACCACGTCGCTTGGCTCCAGGAGCCGCGCCAGGTCGGCGGTCGAGGTGACCTCCACCTCGGCCACCGGAAGGTCCTTCTCCAGGCGGTCGGCCAGGGCCAGCATCTTGGTGCGGTTTCGCCCGACCAGGGTCGGCGCTTCGCCCCGGGCGAGCAGTTCCCGGAGCACTCGCTGCCCGGTGTATCCGGTCGCGCCCAGCAAGAGGATTCTGCGTTTGTCCACGACGCCGCCTTGCGGGTGAGTTGTCATGACGACCAGCGACTGACTTCGAGTCACTCACTGACCTCCGGTCATCGACTATGCGAAGGCCGATCCGCCCAAGGGGCGTGCGGCGGCGCGGCAGCCCTCAGAGAAACTCGAGCGCCCGCTTGACGAAGTCCTCGTGGAACTGGAACACCCCGCCGTGCCCGGCGTCCGGATACAGGACGAGCTGGCTGTTGGGGAGTCGTCGATCGAGGTCGACGGTGTTCTTGCTGGGCACCATCCTGTCGCTCTCACCGTTCATGGCGAGCACCGGCTGGTGGATGCTGGTGAGGTCGGCAGGCTGCTGCTGACCCCATCGGTGGATGGCCTTGAGCTGGGCGCGGAAGGCGCCGACGGAGATGGCCTTGTCGCGGTCGTTGGTACGTTCCTGCAACCGGGCCAGGAACTCCTTGCCGGCTCGGCGCCCATTGGGCGTTCTGGTGAAGAAGAGGAACTGCTTGGGGTCCTGGCGGGTGAGCAGTCCTCGCGCGGTGTCGAGGTAGGTGATGCGGGTCACCTTGTCGATGCCTTCGCCTCCCGCGGGGCCAGTTCCGGCGAGGATCATCTTGCGCACCAGCTGCGGCTCCTCCTGCGCGATCACCTGGGCGATCATGCCGCCCATGGAGAACCCGAACAGGTCGACCTGCTCCAAGCCGAGGGCACGGATGAAGGTGATGGCGTCCCTCGCCATCTCCTGGATGGTCGTCGGCGTGGACCCGCTGGAGGCACCGACACCGCGGTTGTCGAAGGTGATGACCCGATGCTTGGCAGCGATGCCGTCCACGACTCGGGGGTCCCAGTTGTCCAGGACTGCGGCCAGGTGGGTGAGGAAGACCACCGGCACCCCCGTGCTCGGGCCGAGCTGACGGTAGGCGAATTTCGCTCCACCGACATCGACCATCTCGGTCGGCGCGTCCTTGTAGGTACTGCTCACCGTCACCGTCGTCTCCTCCCTAGCCGGCCTGCGGGGGCCCCGCCTGCCGTCCTTGAACCGAGGCCGATTACCCGCTCGACGTCCTGTGCTCGGACCAGGGGACGATGGTGCTTGCTGCCTGGTCCTGCGTTCGAGTCACTGGCGGGGCTGTAGCGCGTTTCTCCTTCTTGTTGGCATGAGTAAGGGTCAAGCCTCAGGCGGCCAGGCGGTTGAGCTTGCGGACGCTCTTGTCGAAAGTCCGGGCGGGCACGATGCGGCGCAGTACGCTGATGCGTCCGGCCCTTGGGCCGGCGGGGTAGCGCAGCTTCGGCTTCGGGTCGGTCGCCGCCGCGACGATCGTCTTGCCGACGACGGCGGGATCGTCGCCGCCCCTCACCGCCGCCGCCAACACGTCGTCGAAGATGCGCCGCTGCTCCGCGTAGATCGGCAGAGGGCTGTCGGCCCGTACCACGTTCGCGTCGAACGGGGTGTTGGTGTTGAAGGGTTCGACGAGCAGGACCCGGACGCCGTGCTCGCGGACCTCGTGGTCCAGCGACTCGGAGTAGCCCTCGACCGCATGCTTGGTCGCCACATAGGCGGCCATGAACGGCTGTGGCGCGAACCCGCCTACAGATGAGATGTTGATGATGCGTCCCGCTCCCTGGGCGCGCATGTGCGGCAGGACCGCCTTGGTCATGCGCATGACGCCGAAGACGTTGACGTCGAAGATGCGCTGGTCCTGGGCGATGGAGCTTTCCTCAACGGCGCCCGCGTTGCCCAGGCCGGCGTTGTTGACCAGGACGTCGATGCGCCCGAACCGGTCGATCACCTGCTCGACCACGGAGCTGACTGATTCGTCGCTGGTCACGTCGAGGTCGAGGTACGTCACACCCTGGCGGGGGCTCAGTCGTGAGGTGTTGCGGCTGGTTCCGACCACCTCAAAGCCCGCGCCGACGAGGGCCAGCGCGGCCGCCTTGCCGATGCCTGAGGACGCACCCGTCACGAG
>DASUZB010000008.1:0-23883 GCA_036377075.1 Actinomycetes bacterium
CAGGCCCAGTGGATCGACTGGGCGCCGGCGGTGAACGGGGTGAGCACCGTCTGCGCCACCACGCCAACGCCAAAGATGATCAGGGTGAAGGTGCCCAGGAACTCCGACGACATCTCACCGACGAGCGTGTTCCGTCTCAACGGTTTCCCTCCCTGACCGGGCCGGCGCGTGCGCAGCCGGCCGAGTCCGACGAGGTCACGGCGCCCCCGAGCGTCGCCCTCCTTTCTCCCTTGGCACGGGGCGCCTCGTGGGGAAGTTTGACCAACGGTCGACAATGCCGACCATCGGTAGTGAACTTATGAACCCAGCAGCCCAGGCTGTCAAGAGGTGGCCGGCCCTGCTCTTGACACCTCTTGGCCGGCTGTTAGCTTCGCCTGACCGGCAGTTGGCATTGCAGGCCAACGACCAGCCGAGGAACCCGCGGGGGCGGGGGAGAGGCCCGACCCGATCAGGTGGAGCGCCCATTGGAGGACCGCCATGTCCAGGTTCGTCGCCGCGCTCGATCAGGCCACGACCAGCACGCGCTTCATGGTATTCGACCATGAGGGCAGGGTCGTCGCGGTCGACCAGGCGAGCCACGACCAGCTCTACCCGAGGCCGGGCTGGGTCGAGCACGACCCGGTCCAGATCTGGCAGCAGGCGCGCAAGGTCATCCACGGCGCGCTCGACGGTGCCGGCCTCAGCGTGGGCGACCTGGCCGCGGTCGGGGTCGCCAACCAGCGGGAGACCACCGTCCTGTGGGACCGGCGCACCGGCAAGCCGGTCTACAACGCGCTCGTCTGGCAGGACCAGCGGACCGACCAGCTCTGCCGGCAGCTCGCCGAGGAGGACGGCAAGGACCGCTTCCGGGAGCGGACCGGGCTCCCGCTGGCCACCTACTTCTCCGGGCCGAAGCTCACCTGGCTGCTCGACAACGTCCCCGGCGCCCGCGAGCGTGCCGAGCGGGGCGAGCTGCTGTTCGGCAACGTCGACACCTGGCTGATCTGGAACCTGACCGGGGGACCCGCCGGCGGCGTCCACGTCACCGACGTGACCAACGCGAGCCGCACGCTGCTGATGGACCTCGCCGCCCTGTCGTGGGACGACGAGATCCTCGAGGCGATGCGCATCCCGCGCGCGGTCCTGCCGCAGATCCGCGCGTCGAGCGAGGTCTACGGCCACGGCGTCACCGAGCTGGCCGGCGTCCCCGTCGCCGCCGACCTCGGCGACCAACAGGCCGCGCTGTTCGGGCAGGCCTGCTTCTCGCCCGGCGAGGCGAAGAACACCTACCGGACCGGGAACTTCCTGCTGATGAACACCGGCACGGAGCCGATGCCGTCGAAGTCGGGGCTGCTCAGCACGGTCGGCTACCGCGTCGGCGACGAGCCCGCCGTGTACTGCCTGGAGGGCGCGATCGCGATCACCGGCGAGCTGGTGCAGTGGCTGCGCGACAACCTCGGCATCATCCGCACCGCCGACGAGGTGGAGCGGCTCGCCCGTACGGTCGACGACAACGGCGGCTGCTACTTCGTGCCGGCGTTCTCGGGCTTGTTCGCCCCCTACTGGCGCAGCGACGCCTGCGGCGTGATCGCGGGGCTCACCCGCTACGTCAACCGCGGCCACATCGCCCGCGCGGTCCTCGAGGCCACCGCCTACCAGACCAAGGAGGTGGTGGACGCGATGAACGCCGACTCCGGGGTGCCCCTGACGGCGCTCAAGGTGGACGGCGGCATGGTCCACAACGAGCTGCTGATGCAGTTCCAGGCCGACATCCTCGACGTGCCGGTGATCCGCCCCACCGTCGCCCAGACCAAGGCGCTCGGCGCCGCCTACGCCGCCGGCCTGGCGGTCGGCTTCTGGGACGAGCTGTACGAGCTGCGCGCCAACTGGGGCAAGGACTGCGAGTGGACGCCGGCGATGGCGGCCGAGGAGCGGGAGCACCTCTACCACCAGTGGAAGAAGGCGGTGCGCAAGACGTTCGACTGGTCCGAGCCCGACCCGGCACGCGAGGAATGAGCCAGCCAGATGGCGATCCAGGCGATCGAACGCGCCGCCGCGATCCTGCGTGAGCTGCGCGACAGCCGCGGGCTAGGGCTCACCGAGCTGTACGAGCGCCTGCAGCTTGCCAAGGGGACGACGTTCGGCCTGCTCAAGGCGCTCCAGGCCGAGGGCCTCGTGGCCCAGGACCGGGTGACGGGCCGCTACCAGCTCGGCCCCGGCCTGCTGCTGCTCGGCCGCAGCTACCTGGACGTCGCCGAGCTGCGCGCCGCCGCGGTCGGCTGGGGCGAGCGGCTGGCGGCCGGCACCGGCGAGGAGGTCCGCATCGCCATCCCCTTCGAGGGCCGCGCGCTGGTGATCCACCAGGTCGTGCGCACCGCCGACCCGCTGCAGAACCTCGAGGTCGGCGTCGGCCTGCCGCTGCACGCCACCGCCCTCGGCAAGTGCCTGCTCGCCTACACCCCCAAGTCCACCGTGGCCGCGACCCACAGCCACCTCGAGCAGTTCACCCCCGCGACCATCACCCGGCCCGAGGCGATGGTGCGGGAGATCCGCAAGGTCCTCAGCCAGTCGTGGGCGATCGAGCGGGAGGAGTTCGAGGTCGGCATCGCCGCCGTCGGCGCGCCGGTGTTCCACGCCTCCGGCGAGCTCGCCGGCGCGGTCGGCGTCACCGGGGCCCATGAGCGCATCCTCACGCCGCGGCGCGAGCCGCGCGCGGGCCTGGCGATGCACGTCGCCGCCGTGGCGCGGGGGATGTCGCGGGAGCTGGGCGCGACCCGCTGGCCGGTCAGCTCCACCGCGAACCGGGGCTGACCCGGGCCTCGCGCGCTTCAGGCAGGCGACGCTGGCTACAGCTACAGCCAGTCGTTGCGCCGGAACGCCCGCCACAGGACCAGGCAGGCGGCCGCCATCAGCGCCAGCACCATCGGGTAGCCGGCGACCCAGCGCAGCTCCGGCATGTGGAGGAAGTTCATGCCGTAGATGCCGGCGAGCATGGTGGGCACGGCCGCGATCGCCACCCAGGCCGAGATCTTGCGCATGTCCTCGTTCTGGCGGACGCCGATCTGGGCGAGGTTGGCGTCGAGCACGCTGGTCAGCAGGTCGCGGAAGCCGCCGACCTCGTCGACCACCCGCAGCAGGTGGTCCTCGACGTCGCGGAAGTACTCCGCCAGGTCGGGGTGGATCTCGGGCAGCCGCCGCCGCACCAGCCGGTCGAGCGGCTCGACCAGCGGCGCGGTGCTCTGGTGCAGCTCGATGACCTCGCGCTTGAGCTTGTAGATGCGCTCGGCCGGGTTGGCGGCGGGTTGCCCGCGTTGGCGGTGGCGGCGCTTGTGGGCTTGGGAGACGGCCCCCGACTCCTCGGAGAAGACCTCCTTCTCGGCCTCCTTGATGTCGTCGTCGAGGCCGCTCAGCACCGGGAAGTAGTCGTCGACCACGCGGTCGACGATCGCGTGCAGGACCGCGCCGGGCCCGAAGCGCAGCAGGTCGGGGCGGCGCTCCATCTGCTGGCGCACGCCGCCGAGCGCGCTCGCCGGCTTGTGCCGCACCGTGACCACGAAGCCGTCGCCGATGAACAGCATGATCTCGCCGAACTCGAGCGCCTCCTGCTCGTCGAGGTAGCGGGCGGTCTTGAGGACCACGAACAGGCTCTCGTCGTAGATCTCGAGCTTGGGTCGCTGGTGCGCCTGGATGGCGTCCTCGACGGCCAGCTCGTGGAGGTTGAACTCGCGCGCGACCGCGTCGAACTCCTCCCGGCTCGGCTCGTACAGGCCGATCCAGACGAACGAGTCAGGCTCGCGCCCCGCCTCGAAGGCCTCGTCGAACGGGAGTTCCCCCGGGCGCCGTTTGCCGTCCTTGTACACCGCGCAGTCGACGATCATGAAAGCATTGTGCCCTGTCCGCACGCCGGCTTGCTGGCGGCTCCGCTGAAGCAGCTCGCCCACAGGCCGGTCCCCATGGTGGGCAGAGGGAGTTCGCAGGTGCGTTCGATCCCGCTCGTCACCGGCGGGGATGGTCCGGCCGAGCCGCCCCATGGCGGCCCCAGCGGCCTGCCCGAGGCGCTCCTCGACGTGGCGACGGCGCTGAACAGCGGCCTCGACCGCGAGGAGGTCTTCGGCCGCATCGCCGCCCAGCTCCAGCGGCTGGTGCCGTTCACCGCGCTGGTGATCGGCCGCGCCGACCCGGACGCGCGCGTGGTCACCCCGGTGTTCGTCCAGGGCGGCGGGCCAGAGCAGGAGCTCGTGCCGCGCATCCCCTTCGGCGAGGGCCTCACCGGGAGGGCGGCCGAGACCGGCGAGGTGGTCGTCTACAACGCCGACGACCCAGAGCTCGTCGCCGAGGGCGCGCCCCCGGCGACCGACCGGCGCATGCTGGTCCTCCCGTTGGTCGGCCCGGACGGGATTGAGGGCACCCTGACGCTGTTCCGCGACGGGTCTGGCCAGCCGGCCTGGCGCGACGACGAGGTCCACCTCGCCCAGCTGTTCGCCGCCCAGGCCCAGGTGGCGGTCCACAACGCCGAGCTGTGGTCGGCCGCCGAGGAGCGCGCCAAGCGCCTGGCGGCGATGAACGGCATCCTGCAGGCCGCCTCCGGCAGCCTCGACGTCGCCGCCATCTGCCGCGCCTACGAGCAGGGGCTGCGCGACCTGATCCCGTTCGAGAGCGCGGCGATCGCCATGCGGACCGCCCCGGGCGTGGTCAGCTCGATCTGGCAGTCGGAGAACATCGCCGACGGGCTCGGCGGGCCACTGCCGCCCGGCAGCGCGCCCCTGTGGGCGATCCGTCACCAGCGCGGCTACGTCATCCGCGACATCCGCACCGACCTGCGCTTCGGCCACCACCCAGGGCTGCAGGAGAGCGGCGCGGCCGCCGTGGTCGCGGTGCCGCTGGTCGCCCGCGGGCAGGCGTTCGGCGCGATCGGCCTCGGCCACGGCACCCCCGGCCTCTACGACGAGCGCACCCTGGCGCTGCTCGAGGAGGTCGGCAGGCAGCTCGCCGCCGCCCTCGACACCGCCGTGCTCCACCAGGAGGTGCTGGAGCGCAAGGCCAACCAGTCGGCCCTGCTCGGCAAGCTGATCTCGGCCCAGGAGGAGGAACGGCAGTCGATCGCGAACGACCTGCACGACGACACCGTCCAGGTGCTCGCCGCCGCGCTCGTGCAGCTCGACCACATCGCCGCCACCACCCCCGAGCAGCAGCCCGAGCTGCTGCGCAAGCTACGCTCGACGCTGCGCAGCACGATGGAGAGCGCCCGCAAGCTGATGTTCGACCTGCGCCCGCCGGTGCTCGACGCCGAGGGGCTGGTGGCCGCGCTGCGGCAGCAGCTCGACCTGCTGGGGACCGAGGCGGGCGTGAACGTCGAGCTCGACTGTGACCTGGAGGAGCGGCTCGGCCCGACCACCGAGACGGTGCTGTTCCGCAGCCTGCAGGAGGCGCTGCGCAACGTGCGCAAGCACGCGCGTGCCGCCAACGTCCGGCTGGAGCTGCGCCGCGAGGCCGAGGGCCAGGTGGAGGCCGTGCTGAGCGACGACGGGGTCGGCTTCGACGTGGCCGAGATGCTGCCCAAGGCCGTCGCCGGTGGCCACCTGGGCCTGCACGCCCTGCTGGAGCGCATCGACCTGGCCGGGGGCAAGGTCGACCTGCGCTCCAATCCGGGCGAGGGCACGCGGCTGCGCATCACCGTCCCGGCCGACCTCGGAGGCGTCCCGACGTGATCCGGGTCCTCCTCGGCGACGACAACGACACGCTGCGCGAGGCCCTCGCCGAAGCGTTGGAGGACCATCCGAGCATCGCGGTCGTCGGCCACGCCCGCAACGGCCGCTCGACCGTCGAGGCCGCCGCCGCGCTGCAGCCCGACGTGGTGGTGATGGACATCCGCATGCCGATCATGCCGGGGCCGGATGCGACCGCGATGATCTTCGAGGCCTGTCCGGCGACGCGGGTGGTTGGGCTCACCGCCCATGACGACGACGCGCTGCACGACGCGATGCTGCGGGCGGGGGCGGTGGCGGTCCTGGTCAAGGGGGCCTCGATCGACCTGATCGTGGCGACGATCGAGCGCGCGGCTGGCGGGGGGGCTCGGTAGCCTCGCCGTGGTGGCCCGGTCGGACCCCCGCTCGCAGCGACTGCTCTTCCTCGGAGCGGAGAGCGGGGGTCCGACCGGGCTTCAGTGGCTGACGTCGCTGCGGCGCGGGGCGGGGGTGGCGGCTGTGGCGCGGCAGAAGGTCTCGAGCAGTTGCAGTCCGCTTGCGGCGTGGCTGGCGATGCCGCCGACTGCGTCGGCCCGTGGGTAGGGGGGTGGCGGGTCGACCGTCGCGTACCAGCGCTCGACGATCGTCTTGTCGACCTCGGGGTGGAACTGGACGGCCAGGACGCTGCCGAGGCGGAACGCCTGGTGGTAGCGCTGGCCGAAGGCGAGCACGGTGGCGCCCTGGGGTGGGTCGTAGGTGTCCTGGTGCCAGTGGAACATCTCGGCGGTCTGGTCGACCGTGCCGATCACGGGGTCGTCGTGGCCGGCGGGGGTCAGGCCGACGCCTTCCCAGCCGACCTCGACGCCGGCGGGGGCGCGGAAGGCGCGGCCGCCGAGCGCCTGGGCGGCGAGCTGGGCGCCGAGGCAGATGCCGAGGACCGGCGCGGCCCGCGCGGCCGCGTGGCGGATCAGGACCATGGTGTCGTAGAGGTGTGGCCAGTCGGGAGCGTCGCCCACGCCCATCGAGCCGCCGAGCACGACCAGGCCGGTCGCGCCGTCCAGCCCGGCCGGGAGGGGCTCGCCGGCCCACGGCCGCAGCACCTCGAGGTCCACCCCGGCCGCGGCGGCGGCGTCGGCCAGCCGTCCCGGCGGGCAGTCCCGCTCGTGCTCGACCACCAGCAACGCCGACCGTCCCGTCATGCCAACAGGGTAGCGCCGGCCCGCCCACCGAGCGCCGCCAGTAGAATCCGGCAGATGAGCTACCCGTGGCCGCGTGGCCGCCGCCGGCCCGCGCCTCCCCTCCCCGTCCTCGCCGTCCTGGCCTTGGCGACGCTGGCCCTGGTCGCCGGCCCCACGCCGGCCGTGGCCTCCCCGCCGGCGCGCGCGGCCGTTTCCGGACGGTCGGCGGTGGCGCTGCGGCCGCCGGAAGCGGTCGTGCTGGTGGGGCGGGTCACCTGGGACCAGGCGGCGGTGGTGGCGCGGCGGCACGGCGGGCCGCTGACCGCGGGGTTGCTCGCCACCCTGCCGGGGGAGGCGCCGCTGCGTGACCGGGTGCTCACCATGGCCGCGGCGAAGCGGGTGCGGGGCGCGGACGCCGACCAGCTCGACCGCTTCCGGGCGGCGACGCCGGAAGGGTGCTACCGGCGCCTGCCGCCGGTCCAGGTGGTCGCGGCCGCCGGGATGGAGGACGCCGGGCTGCTGGCGGTGCGGGAGCGCGGGACGCCGCCGCCAGCCCAGGCGCTGCCCCCGTCGGGGCCGCTCACGCCCACCGCCGGACGGCTGCTGGTGGTGGCGGTGCCGGACAGCAGGGCGCTGGAGGACGCCCTCGGGCGCCTTCCGCCTGGCGCCCAGGTCCTGGTCGCCGGGCTGCAGCCGGCGCCGGGGCGGGCACGCACCACGCCGCTGCTCGACCTCGGCGGGCCGCGGGGAGTGGCCACCTCGGTCTCGACCAGGCGTGACGGCCTGGTCGCGCTCGTCGACCTGTGCCCGACGCTGGTGGGCGCGGCCGAGCTGGGCGACGGCACCGCCATCCGCGCCGTGGCGGCCGCCGACCCCGTTGCGGTGGTGACCCGCCTCGACGGCCGCGTGGCCGCGCTGGTGGTCGCGCGCACCTGGGCGATCCCCCTGCTGGTGCTCGCGGCCGTGATCGCCGCGGCCGCCGTGGGCCGCGCCTGGCGTTTCGGTCCCGGAGACCGGGCGGCGCCCGCGGCCCGCGCCCTGCGGGGCGCGCTGCTGCTGACCCTCGCGCTGCCCTCCGGCTACCTGGTCGCCAGCCGGGTCGCGCCCAGCTCGGCGGTGGCCTGGCTGGCCCTCGGCGTCGCCGCCGGCGCCCTGCTCGCCGCCGGCGCCGCCGCCGTCGGCCCGCCGGCCGCCGCCGAGCCCGGCCCGGTGGCCACAGGGTCCGGAGCGGGGGAGCGCCCGTGGTGGCGGTCGGGCCCGGTCGTGCTCGGGGTAGTACTGCTGGCGCTGGTGGTGGCCGACCTGGCCAGCGGGGGGCACGGGCTGGAGCGGCCGCTGCTCGGCGGCAGCGCCTACGACGGCGAGCGCTTCTACGGGCTCGGCAACGGCTACTTCGCCATGGCGCTGGCCGCGATCATGCTGGTCGCGGCGTTCACCGGCCTGCCGGCGGTGGGCGTCGCCGCGATGCTCGGCGGCCTCGCCCTGGTCGACGGGCTGCCGATGCTCGGCGCCGACGTCGGCGGCGCGCTCACCGCCAGCCTCACCGCCGGCCTCGCCCTGCTGCTGCTCGGCCGCCGCCGCAGCCTCGCCGCCACGCTGCTGCTGCTCGGGCTGGCCGCCGCCGGCGGGCTGGTCCTGGTGAGCGTGGCCGCCATGATCGCCGACCCCTCGACCCACGGGAGCCGCTTCCTCACCACCCTGCTCGACGAGGGGCCGGCCGCCGCCGGGCGGATCGTGACCCACCAGCTCGGCCGCAACTTCGCCCTGCTGCGGGGCAGCCCGGTCGCCTGGGTCGGCCCCCTCGAGGTGCTCGCCGCGGCCCTGCTGGCGTGGCGCCCGCCGGCCTTCCTCGACGCCCTGGCCGGCCCGCTGGGCCGGCCCGCTTCCGCCAGCCAGCCCCTGTCCGGCGCCGCCCGCACCCGCCGGGTCGTCCTGCTGGGCGCGCTCGGCTCGACCCTGCTGGTGCTGCTCAACGACACCGGCGTGACCGCGATCGCGTCCAGCGGCCTGTTCCTGCTGGCGATCCTGGCCTGGAGCGCGTTCGCCCAGCAGCCGGCCAGCGGCCCGCCACCGCAGCGGGACGCGGCCGGTGGCGCCGAGGTCGGCGGCCGCCCCGCGCGCACGGGCGACCGGTAGCCCGGCGGCCGCTTCGCCTGGTTTCCTCCGCGCGGGCGGAGCGAGGGGCAGGTCGCTTCCTCCCGCCTTGTCGCCGATCTATGATCCGGGGGGACGGGGGCTCGGATCGTGGCCGCCAAGCCGGGGGGCGACATGGAACAGCGGTCGGCGAAGCTGGGCATCCAGGTCGACGCAGGGCCCGATGCCGACGCCGAGGAGGTGGCGGCGTCCACCGAGCAGTTGCGCCGTGAGCTGCTGGACCTGGACGTCGAGGCCGTCGAGCAGCCGGCGGCGGGGCCGCCGCCGCCGGGCGCCAAGGGGGTCGAGCTGGCGGCCCTCGGCACGCTGGTGGTCACGCTGGCCAAGTCGCACCTGTTGGGCGCGGTCGTGGTCGCGGCGCGGTCCTGGCTGGCCGGGCAGCAGCAGCGCAGCATCAAGCTCGAGCTCGACGGCGACGTCCTGGAGCTCGGCGGGCTGTCGTCCATGGAGCAACGGCGGCTGACCGACGAGTGGCTGAGCCGCCACACGGGCCGGTGAGGCCGCCGTGGACGGCTCGCGCATTGCCCTGATCGTCGCCAGCGACAGCTACGCCGACCCAGGGCTGGGGCGGCTGCGCGCCCCCGCCAGCGACGCCGAGGCGCTCGCCGCGGTGCTGCGGGACCCACAGATCGGCGGGTTCGAGGTGCGCACGCTGCTGAACGCGCCCGCGCACGAGGTCAACCTGGCGGTGGAGGAGTTCTTCGACGACCGCCGGCCCGACGACCTGTTGCTGCTGCACGTCTCTGGCCACGGGGTCAAGGACGAGGGCGGTGAGCTGTACTTCGCCGCCGCCAACACCCAGTTGCGCCGGCTGGGCGCGACCGCGGTGGCGGCGGAGTTCGTCAACCGGCGCATGGGCCGCAGCCGCTCCCGGCGGGTGGTGCTGCTGCTGGACTGCTGCTACGCGGGCGCGTTCGAGCGCGGCATGACCGCGCGGGCCGGGTCGGGCATGGACATCGAGGAGCACTTCGGTGGCCGCGGCCGGGCGGTGATCACCGCCTCGAGCGCGATGGAGTACGCCTTCGAGGGCGACGAGCTGACCGACAGCCAGGTGCTGGCGCCGTCGGTGTTCACCAGCGCGCTGGTGGAGGGCCTGCGGACCGGTGAGGCCGACCGGGACCAGGACGGGTTCGTCGCGCTGGACGAGCTGTACGACTACGTCTACGACAAGGTCAGGGAAGCGACCCCCAACCAGACGCCGGGCAAGTGGACCTTTGGCGTGCAGGGCGAGCTGGTGATCGCCCGCCGTGGCCGCCCCGTCACCACCCCGTCGCCCCTGCCGGCCGAGGTGCAGCAGGCCGCCGAGCACCCCCTCGCCTCGGTCCGCGCCGCCGCCGTCCAGGAGCTTGCACCCATGCTGCACGGCCAGCACGCCGGCCTGGCGTTGGCCGCCAAGCTGGCCCTCGAACGGCTCACGGGCGACGACAGCCGCCGGGTCGCCGCCGCCGCCACCGAGGCGCTCGGCGCCGAGGCGGCACGCCCCGCCCCTGAGGCGCCGCCGGTCGTCGCCGAGCCCGCGCCCGCACCAGCGTCAGTGGTCCAGGGCGGCCCGTCCGCGACGGCCGTGGCCGAGGCGGCGCCCGAGCGCCCGGTCCGGACGAAGGCGCCGGTAGCGGAAGCGGCCGCTGACGCCGCCCCGGCGGTGACCCGGCCGCGGGTGGGCGTTGGCGAGGTGACGGGCCTGATGGCGGTCGTGGCCGCGGCGCTGATGGTCTCCGGCCTGTTCGGGAACTACCAGAACGGGAGCCCGCTGAGCGTGGTCAGCCCCGCGGTCGCCACGCCCACGCTCGTCCTCGCGGCGCTCGCGGCGACCGCCGGTGCCTGCGTGCTGGTCCCGCCCACGAGGCGGCTCGTCGGCACGGGACTCCTGCTCGGCGCGGCGCCCGTCTCGATCTCCGGGCTGATCGGCGAGATCGGCGTCTCGGCCTCCGAGGGCGGGGCCGGAGGGGCCTTCATCCGGATCTTCCTCGGAGACCTGGCCGTCGTGCTCGCCGCCTGCCTCGCCGGATTCGCGCTGGCAAGGAGCGCCGGTGCGCGCCTCGCGCGCGGGCGCGCCTCGGACCGCCGCCCCCGGTTCCTGACCCTGATCGGCCTCGGCGTCGCCGGCGCGGTGCCGGTGGCGATGTTCGGCCTTCGGGTGCTGGAGCTCACCACGGCCTGGGAAGCGGCGCCGGTCCTCTGGATGGCCGTCATGGCGCTCGCCGTCCCGGCGCTCGTGGCGGTGGCGGTCCCGCGCCAGTTCGCCGCCGCCCTGCTCGCCGGCTGGACCGCCGGCGCCGGCGCGGCGGCCGTCTACTGGTTCACCGCGGCAACCATGGAGCTGAACAAGAACGGCTACGACGCCGGCCGCATCCCGATCGCGGTCTTCGGCGCCACGCTGCTCGCGCTGGTGGTCGTAGCGGTCCAGCTCGGCCGCGCCGCCCCGGCGTCGGCGGACGGCCGCGACGCCGCGGCCTGACCGGCGGCCGGCTACGGCCCCTGGCCGGGCGGTGGAGGTCCTCCCCAGCCGGGCGCGCTCGAGGCCGGCCGCGACCGGCCGCGCCGCACCAGGAGGACGATCACCAGCACCACCAGGCCGACCACCAGCAGGACGACCAGGGCGAACACGGCGAAGCCGAGGAGCAGGGAGCGGCCGACGTCGTGGTCCTTCCCCGCCGGCCGGGGACCGAACTGCCCCCGCAGCTCGGCGCGGGTCAGGCGCACGGTGGCCGGCTCGACGCCGCTGACGCCTGGCGCGTCGGCGCGCAGGTCGAGCACGTCGAAGCGGACCGGGAGCTGCTTCCAGACGACCTCCTCGACCTTGCGGACCTCGTCACGGTAGGCGCCCGCGTCCTGCTGCTCGGAGCGGTAGTGGAGCTCGACCGTGGTGCGCCCGTTGGTCGACTGGACGTTCAGGCTCGTCTGCTTGATCCCCATGTCGTTGAGCGTCTTGACGGTCCTGGCCGTCCCCACCACCTGGCCGCAGCCGGCCAGGAGCACCGCGGCCGCCACCAGCACGAGCGCGGTGGCCAGCCGGGCCCTTGGCCCCGAAGGGGAGCGTTGAGCGAGCACCTTGGGATCCTTTCAGTGGGCCGGACCCGACTGCCAGTGCCGGCCGAACCGGTCGGGCGCTTCGGCCATGACCGCGGCCGCGAGCGCCTCCGGGTCGCCGTCGCCGAGCCGCTCGAGCACCACCCGCACGGCGTCGTCGACCAGCGCGCCGGGCGGCACCACCGCGGCCGACCAGCGGGCCAGTACCCGCACCGTGCGCGTGCTCGCCCGCAGCCGCACGGACAGCTCCCGCGCGATCGCGTCCTCGAAGCGGTTCATGGCTCGTAAGCCTACGGCTCGGCTGGACGGTGCGTCCTCGGTGGTGGCGATGCACGCCCGGTACACTCGCGCCGTGCGCGCCATCGACCTACACGTCCACCTGCCGCTGAGCGAGTGGGTGGACGGCAGCCTTGGACCTTACCGCGAGCCGGCCGAGCGGTACTTTCACGGCGAGCTGACCCTGCAGACGGCGGAGGAGCTGGCCGCCGCCTACGAGGCGATCGACTGCGTCGGCGTGCTGCTGGCCTGGGACGCCGAGACCGCGACGCGGCGGCCACGGCTCTCCAACGACCTGGTGGCCGAGATCGTGCGCCGCTTCCCCGACCGCTTCGTCGGCTTCGCCAGCGTCGACCCCTGGAAGGGCACCAGCGCGCTGCGCGAGATGCGCCGTGCCCGCGAGGAGCTGGGCCTGTCCGGCTACAAGTTCCACCCGTCGATGCAGGCCTTCCGGCCCGACGACGGGCGCTGGTCCGACCTGCTCGAACGGGCCGCCGGCTACCGCGTGCCCTGCCTGTTCCACACCGGCACCAGCGGCCTGGGTGCCGGCACGCCGGGCGGGCAGGGGATCGAGCTGGCCTACGCGCGCCCCATCCACCTCGACGCGGTGGCGGCGCGCTACCCGGAGCTGCCGGTGATCATGGCCCACTTCGGCTGGCCGTGGCACCTCGAGGCGCTCGCCATCGCGCTGCACAAGACCAACGTCTACCTCGAGCTGTCCGGCTGGCGGCCGCGCTACGTCCCCGACGAGGTGGTGCGGGAGGCGGAGGGCCGCCTCGCCGACCGGGTGCTGTTCGGCTCCGACTCGCCGTTCTTCGCGCCCGAGAAGGTGCTCAAGGAGTGGGAGCAGCGCCTCTCGCCCGAGGCGTTCCGCCGCGTGGCGCGGGACAACGCCGCCCGGCTGCTGGGCCTGGAGGGCTGAGCGTGCCCTTCGGCGAGGAGGGCTCACCCTGGCGGTTCCGGGGCTCGCCGCTCGCCCTCGAATGGGTGGCCGGCGGCTGGCACCTCCGCGTGGTGCAGCCGTACCGGGCCACCAAGCTGTACCGCTGCCCAGGCTGCGAGCAGGAGATCTTTCCCCGCACCCTGCACGTGGTGGTGTGGCCGGAGGGCAGCCCCGAGCAGCGCCGCCACTGGCACCGCTCCTGCTGGGAACGCCGCTTCGCCGAGCTCGAACGCGGTGGCCGCCTCACTCCTTGACTTGGAGGAGGCCCAGCGCGTTCTTGCCTGGGTCGGTGATCCACGCCGCCCAGGCGAACCCGATGTCGGCGATGCCGTCCTGGGTCTTCAACCCCGGCAGGTCGTAGTCCTCGACCTCGACGCCGCGTGCCCGCAGCTCGGCAACCTCGCCGCGCAGGTCGGTGACCAGCCAGGATGCCTGCGTCTGGGTGTCGGCGGTTCCGGTGGTGCTCTTGGTCACGGCCAGCTGGGTCCCGCCGCCACAGCGGAACACGATGGCGGCCTCGCTCTCGTTGAGGATCTCGAGGCCAAGCTGGGCGTGGTAGAAGGCCCTGGCGGCGGCAAGATCGGTCGCCAGCAGCACCGGATGGATGGGATGCGCTCCAAGCATGGGTGTCCTTCCCCTTTGACTCTGCGCTGCAAGCAGCCGGACGCCGCTCACCTCGCGGCGCTTGCTGCTGGCTCGACCCACCTGGCCCGCCAGGCCGGCGCCTGGAACGGGGCCGCGTAGTAGGAGGTCTCGCGCACCACCAGCCCGTCGCGCCACTGGTGGATGACGACGACGTGGAACCGGTCGCCATCGTAGTCGAAGACCATCTCCACGGCCCACAGGTCCCCCGAGCCGACGATGCGGCGCAGGGTGGCCGTTGGCGGGGTCGGGTAGGCCAGGCGGAGCTCCCGGATGTTGTGCTTGCCGCGGATCACCTCGCCCGACTGGGGCCATTCGACGACCACGTCGTCGTGGTAGATGGCGTCGAACGGCTCCATGTCGCGGGCGTTGATCGCCTCCACGAACTGCCGGATCCTGGCCCGCCGTGCCTGGTCGTCCATTCTCGTTCCTCCCTTTGGTGGGTGTGCCACGCCAAGGGGAGCGTGCGACGAGCTGGACTCCCGCCACATCGGGGTGACTACTCAGGCAGGTACTCAGTTCTCCGCCGGGGCCGACAGGCCCTCGGCGACGGCCCAGGCGGCGATCTGGGCTCGGGAGCCGAACCCGAGCTTGGTCAGGATGTGCTGGACGTGGTTCTCGGCGGTCCGCTCGGACAGGAACAGGGTCCGGGCGATCTCCCGGTTGGTCAGGCCTCGGGCGACCAGCGCCGCCACCTCCTGCTCCCGCCTCGACAGCACGACCGGCCCCGTCGCGGCCGTGAGGTCGTCGATGACGGCTTCGGCGCGGGTCCGCAGCACCCGCATCCCGAGGACCGTTGCGGTGCGGGCCGACCGGCGCGCCAGGTCGAGGGCTTGGCCGCGGGCACGTCCCTGGCGGCGCAGCAGCTCTGCCAGCAGCAGCTCGGCTCTGGCGGCCCAGGGCCTGGCCCCGACCGCGGCGTTCCGCTGGATGGCCCGCCGGAGGTGGCCCTCGCCGTCATGGAACAGCCCGAGGGTCATGGCCGCCATGCCCAGGAACAACGCCACCGCTCCCTGGCAGACGACGGAACCCCCGCCGCTTGCCGAGAAGCGGTCCTCGAACGGCAGGAGCTCCCGGTAGCAGACCTCGGCGGTCTCGTGGTCGTCGAACTGGGACGACGCCTCGGTGAGGAACACCATCGTGGGCATCCACCGGGCATCGCGCGGCACGCGCCCGAGGCTTCCCCGCGCCTGCTCGTAGTACCCCAGCGCCTCGTCGCGCCGCCCCGCCGACAGGCGGCACCACGACAGCGTGGACCAGGCCATCGTCGACGGTCTGGCCTCGAACACCCCGCGGTGGGAGTCCATCCACGTCGAGTCGCCTCGATCCGCGTCGATGGCGAGCATGAACGTGAGGTGGAGGAGCTGCGCCATGAAGTTCTCCTGGGGGAGGCCGGCGGTTGCCTCGTCCGAGAGCGCGGCGGCTTCCTCGTACCGGCCTACCAGCAGGGCCCGGGCTGCCTGGAAGCGCTGCAGGTGCCACCTGGCGAGGGGGTTGCGGAGCGAGCGGGCGAGGCTGGCCAGCCGGCCGGTCTCGGCGTCGACCGCGGCGATGTCGCCCAGTTCCCAGAACGCGTCGGTCCGCCAGACCCGGGCCCACAGCTCCTGGATCGGCGCGCCTACCGAGCGGGCCAGCCCCAGCGCCCGGTCGGCCAGGTCGAGCCGCTCGGAGGTCCAGTCGGGTCCGGCCAGCGCGAGGTGCCTGGCCGGAAGCACCGCGGCCATGAGCTCGGGGCTGCCGGAGCGCTCGGCGAGCTCCGTGGCGCGGTGGCTGTCGGGGAGCGCCTCGTCCAGCCGGCCCGACTCGCACAGGGCCACGGCACGCTGGGCGAGCAGCCGCGCCCGAACCTCGTCGTCGAGGCCGTCGGCGCCAGCCAGGACCCCCTCACAGGCTCGGAGCACGCTCGCGTTGACCTCGGGATCGCCGATGTCCTGGACGATGAGCGGCGCGCCCGCCAGGAGCCTCGGCTGGCCGGAACGGCGGGCCAGTTCCGCGGCCTGGACGAACGCCTCCATGGCCTGCCGGACGTTGCCGCACCGGTACTCGGCGGTGGCCAGCTCCAGCAGCACCTCACAGCGACCGGCGGCATCGAGCCCGCCGGTCACGGCCTGCCCCAGGGCCAGCCGGTACAGGCGGGCCGCTTCCTCGTAGCCGAGCTGCCTGGTTGCCTCGCTGGCCGCCATCCTCGCGTAGCGGATCGCCCGCGGGCCGTCGCCGGCCTGCTGCCAGTGCGACGCCAGCCTGGACAGCGTGGCCGCCGCCTCCGCGGGGGCCTCCTCCCATTCGCGCTCGAGCGTCTGGGCGATCCGGCGATGCTGCCGCATTCGGTCGACCGCCCCCAGTCCCTCGATGAGGGTCTCCCGCACCAGGGCGTGCGGGAAGCCGAACCACCCCGGCCGCTCGACCACCCGGTCCAGGAGCTGCGCCCCCACCGCCTCGTCCAGCAGCCCCAGGACCCGTTCCAGCTCGACGCCGCGGGCCCGGGCGAGGAACTCAGCCGCGAAGCTGGTATCCACCAGGGATGCCAGCTCCAGCGACCGCCGCGATTGGACGCTCAGGCGGTCGAGACGCCGCTGCAGCACCTCGCGGACGCCTCGAGGCAGGCCCAGCGACTGGTCGG
Source organism: Actinomycetes bacterium (assembly GCA_036377075.1). GTDB lineage: Bacteria > Actinomycetota > CALGFH01 > CALGFH01 > CALGFH01 > DASUZB01. Next base: position 16,507 of record DASUZB010000008.1, read on the forward strand.
AGCCATACGCCACCTGATCTGCCAGCCGTCCCTCCGACCGCAGCATCCGCACCAGTTCGGCGGCGAAGAACGGGTTGCCTCCGGTGGCGTCGTGGACCCGGGCGGCCAGGGCCTCACCCGCCGGCGGCCCGACGATGGCGGCCAGGTGCTGGGCGAGCTCCGCCCGGTCCAGTCCTTGCAGGCGGATCCATCGGGCCTCGGGCCCGCCGGCCAGGTCGGCGAGCGCGGCGGCGACGGGCCCGTCCGGTGGCACCTCCTCCTCACGGAAGGACACCAGGAACAGCACCGGGTCGCCCCCGAGCTCACGCACCAGGTGGCGAAGCAGCAGCAGCGTGGGCGCGTCGGCCCAGTGCGCGTCGTCCAGCACGACCACCAGGCCACGTCCGCCCGCCGCGGCTCGCAGGAACGACGACGTGGCGTCGAAGAGGAGGAACCGGGCCTCCCCCCTGTCGTCGGCGCTCCCACCGATGGGAGCATGGGCGGTCCGTACGCGCTGGTCCGGTCGCTTGAGCTGCGGCATCATCCGGTACAGGGGTGCCGCGTAGCGCTGCAGCCTCCTCCGATCGGCGGGATCCGACCGCAGGAGCTGCTCCCGGACGATCTGGATCCAGGGCCAGAAGGCGGGTGCTCCCTCGCGTTCGGATCCCCGGCCCCACCGCACCGGTACGCCGAGGGCTTCGGCCTCCGCGGTCAGCCGAACGGCGAGCGCCGTCTTGCCGATCCCCGGTTCCCCGGCGACGAGCACGACCCGACTCGATCCACCGAGCGCTTCGGTCAGGGCGGCCCGCAACTCCCCGAGTTCCACCGTCCGCCCGACGAAGGCACCACCCGGTGAAGCCGCACCCTCGGTACTCATCCGCAGAATGTAGCCTTCCAGCGGGGACCGTGGCACCGCCCAACGGCTGAGGATCTCCTGGCATACGCACGTCGGGGGCGCCGCGTTGGCTTGACTGCCCTGTTGGGCGGGCCGTATGTACGGACCTGGTCGTCTCCATGCCGCGAACGGAGGTCCTTGCATGCCTGCGTACGTCATCGTCGAGACCGACGTCACCGACCCGGAGCAGTACGAGAAGTACAAGGCGGCGTCGCCGGGCGCGATCGCGGCCGGTGGTGGCCGCTTCCTCGCGCGCGGCGGCGAGCTCGCCGTGCTGGAGGGCGACTGGCGGCCGCCCCGGCTGGTGGTGCTCGAGTTCGAGGACCTCGCGGCGGCGAAGCGGTGGTACGAGTCCGAGTCCTACCGGCAGGCGAGGAAGCTGCGCGAGGGCGCGGCGCGCCTACGGATGGTCGCCGTGCAGGGCGTCGACTAGGGTCTGTTGCGAAAGTAAGGGTCATAGCCACTCGTTGATGGTGGCGATATGCACGGTGGCCTCGTAGCGCACGGCGAGTTTGTCGTACCGCGTGGCTCCCGCGCGGTGACGCTCGAGCCGGTTGATCCCGCACCCCACCGCTTGCCGCTCGCGGTAATCGGCGCGGTCGAACCTCGGCGGCCGCCCGCCGTTGCGCGGACGGCCACACCGTCGTCGCTACCCGGGTGCACCGGTCCGGGACCAGACCTGCTGGAGCGGCCGATAGTCGATCACGATGATCCCCTCCTGCTGGAGGAGCACGTGGGCCTCCGGCGAAGTGAGGAACTGGTAGTCGGTCCGGCGCACGCGCCAGCCCGGGTCGATGGCCTTTGACTCCTGGTTGTCCAGCCCGGGATGCACCGCCCATTCGTTGAGACCGACCGGAAGGTCACGCAGCAGCTGGGCGTATCGGGCCGACTTGCCGTCGATGTCGAGCGAGAAGCTGTCCAGGAACGGCTGGTCGATGACCGGCAAGCCTCGCTGCCGCAGCCTCCGACGGCCCGGGTCGAGCCAGACCCGCACCGCTAGGCCGTACTCGCTGGCCAGTGCCACGGTCAGGTCAAGGATGTCCCCGCGGCCGCCATCGGCCAGGCAGTGGAAGTCCAGATGGGTCGGCGTCAGCCCGGCATTGACCACGGTGTCGATCTGCGCGCGGAACTCCAGTTCGACCTCGTCGAGGCGAGCTCGGGCGAGGAGCTCGGGAGCCTCGCCGGGCGTGAACAGTGCTCCCGCCTCGTCGAGCAGCGAGGGCACCTTCTCCTTCGCGGTCAGCGGCCCCCACCGGTAGAGGGCGGTGTCGCAGACGAGCGTGAGGTGGATCCCGAACGGGATCTGTGGTCGTTGGCGGAGTAGCCGCATGGCGTGCAACGCCCACGGGCACGGCACCATCAAGCTGCACGAACTGGCGATTCCGTCCTCGATCGAGTCGATGACCGCGAGGTTGATCGCGTGGTACATCCCCAGGTCGTCGCCGTTGACGATGAGCACGCGGGCGTCGGCAGCGTAGCCCAGCAGCTCACTCGACCGAACCGAGGGCACCGTGGCTGCAGACTCCGAGCTCTGTCCATCCATCCCCGCAGTGTGGACGTTGGACGGGAAGTCCTGCACGCAGGTTCCTGGGGTCTGGCGCATCCGGGCACGGCCGAGCACCCGATGCTCCACCGTCGCCCCCTGGTTTTCCCGAACCCACCCGCATGACCAACAGGATCCACTTTCACAACGGGCCCTAGGCGACCCCGGGCAGTTCCCTCAGCCAGGGGCGGTCCCGAGGAACCGGGTCGCCAGGGCGGTCTCGGCGAGGCGGCCGTCGCGGGGCTCGACGCGGAAGGCGCGGGCAGCGGGGCGCGAGGTGACCACCTCCGCCAGCCCGGTGCCGTGGAAGACCAGGGCGGCGCCGTCGTCGGCCGCGTAGCCGGCGGGCAGCGTGCCGTCGCCGACCAGCCGCCGGTAGGTGGGGCGGCGCCCCGGCTCACCGTCGTAGTGGGGGCAGGCGCTCCCAGGTAGGAAGCCGAGGCCGCCGTGGAGCGGCGCGAGCCGCGCGAGGTCGAAGGAGTCGGTGACGCCGGCCTCGAACCAGCACAGCATCCCCGCGCTCCAGCCGGCCAGCACCACGCCGTCCTCCCAGGCCGCTCGCAGCGCCTGGTCGAGCCCGTGCAGCCGCCAGATGGCAAGCAGGTTGGCGGTGTTGCCGCCGCCGACCAGCACCGCGTCGCAGTCGAGCAGGAAGCCGCGCAGGTCCCGCACCTCGCGCCAGAACAGCGACAGCTCGACCGGGCGGCAGTCGAGCTGCGAGTAGGCACGGAAGAACATGCCCGAGAACCGCTCCTGTTCGCCGCCGGCGGTGCCCAGGTAGCAGACGGTGGGACGCCCATGCCGCCGGCGACCCCTGGCCAGCTCGACGACGAACCGGTCGAGCAACGGGTTGTCTGGCTCCATGGAGTAGCCGCCGCCGCCCATCGCCACGATGCGGCGCCGCTCAGCCATGGCTCGAGACCCTAGCCTCGCGTTCCGCTGCGGAGCAAGCGCGCGACGCGGCGTGCGCCCATTCACGTAGAGTCGGAACTACTGGACTGAGGAGGGAACGCTGTGGCGATGCGCAACGCGAGCGAGGACCCGGCCGCGGTGGCCGCGCCCGACTTCGGCCTGCGGGGCAGGACCGCGCTGATCACCGGGGCCAGCCGCGGCATCGGGGAGCAGGCGGCCCTGACCCTGGCGCACGCCGGGGCGGCGGTGGTGCTGGCCTCGCGCTCCACCGAGGACCTGGAGAAGGTGGCGGCGGCGGCCCGCTCGGTGGGCGCGTCGGAGGCGCTGGTGGTCACCACCGACGTCACCGACGAGGCGGCGGTCGAGGCCGCCGTGGCCCGCGCGGTCGACGCCACCGGGCGGCTGGACGTGCTCGTCAACGTGGCCGGCGGCTCGCGCTTCACCGCCCCGGTCGCCGCCATCAGGACCGAGGGCTGGGACAAGATCCTCTCGCTCAACCTGCGCGCGGTCTTCCTGAGCTGCCGGGCGGCGATCCCGCACCTGGGCCAGGGCGGCTCGATCATCAACGTGGCCTCGGTGGCGGCCTTCCAGGCGTCACCGACCATGTCCGCCTACAGCGCCGCCAAGGCGGGGGTGGTGGCCCTGACCCGCACCCTCGCCGTCGAGGCCGCGCCGCTGGGCGTGCGGGTCAACTGCCTCGCGCCCGGCTGGGTCCGCACCGAGCTGACCCGGTTCCTGTGGTCGGACACCGAGCAGGGCCGGGCGATCGCCTCCCAGGTCCCACTCGGGCGCTGGGGCGACCCGGAGGAGATGGCCGGGGCGCTGCTGCTGCTCGCCTCCGACGCCGGCAGCTACATCACCGGCACCACCCTGGTGGTCGACGGCGGCATGCTCGCCAGGTAGGGCCGCGCCTTGGCGGCCGCGGCGCCGCCGTATGCTGGACCGGTGAGCGACGACACCCTGATCGACCGGGTCGGCCGGCTGCCGTTCGTGGCGCCGGCCGAACCGACCGGGGTGCCCGCGGCGGTGCTGATCGCCCTCTCGCCGGTCGACGGCGCCGACGACCTCGGCCTGGTGCTGGTGCAGCGGCCCGAGCACATGCGTACCCACGCGGGCCAGGTGGCGCTGCCCGGCGGCGGGGTCGAGCCTGGCGACCCCGACGGGGTGGCGGCCGCGCTGCGCGAGGCGGAGGAGGAGGTCGGCCTCGACCGGCGCGCGGTGCGGGTCCTGGGCAGCCTCGGCCGCAGCTACCTGTCGGTCAGCAACTTCGACGTGCTGCCGGTCGTCGGCCTGTGGGACGGCCACGCCGCCCTGCGCCCCAACCCGGCCGAGGTGGCTGCCATCCTGCGCCCCACGTTGCGCCAGCTCGCCGACCCGGCCAACCACGAGCTGGTGCCGCTGACCCGCCTGCTGCCGCCGGAGGCCGTCAGGGCGCGGGCGGTGCCGCCCGGCGCCGCCAGCCCGGTCTTCAACGTCGACGGGACCGTCGTCTGGGGCTTCACCGCCGGGCTCCTCTCGGGGTTCCTGCGCCTGCTCGGCCTCAGTGCCCCGCCGCTGCCGCCCGAGTGGGGCCGCCCGCCGTTCCGCTAGGCGGCCGGGCACCGAGCCGGCCATACTGCCCCATGGCGGACGAGTCGCGCGGTGGGGGTGGGGATGAGCGAGGCTGGGGCGGGGGCGCCGACCGGACCGGAGCCGCGTGGCGCGGTCCGGCTGACCTTCAGGTACGAGGGCGACGAGGTCCGGCTGGTCTCCAGCCGGCGGCTGGACAAGCTGGTGCCGCCGGATCCCGACGCCGAGGAGGCGGCCGAGCGGCGCGGGTTCTTCGCCGAGGTCCGCGGCGCCGACGGCAGCGTCCTGCACCGCCGGCTGCTGCACCCGCCGGTGCGCCGCGACGCCGAGGTCTTCTCCGACGACCCGCAGCGCTCCCTCGGCCGCGTCCCGGTGGAGCGGCCGTCGGGGGTCTTCTCCCTGGTCGTGCCCGACCTGGAGGAGGCCGACCACGTCGCGCTGGTGGAGCGCGGCGCGCCGGAGCGGCCGGGGCTCGCCGCCGCGCCCGGCGAGCTGATCCGCGTCCCGCTGCGCGGACCCGACGGCCCGGATGCGGGAGGGGCGTCGTGACCACCGCCGACGGCAGCGTCCTCGGCGCCACCAAGCTGGTCGACAACGGGCCGCCGGCGCGCCGCTGGAACGTGGTCGTCATGGGCGACGGCTACCGGGCGACGCAGATGGGCGGCTACGCGGCCGACGTCCGGCGGGTGGTGGACGTCCTGCTGCGCACCCCGCCCTACGACGAGCTGCAGGCGGCCATCAACGTCTACCGGGTCGACGTCACCTCCACCGACAGCGGCGCCGACGACCCGGTCGGGTGCGGCGGCAGCGGCGCCACGCCGCGGACGTACTTCGACGCCACCTTCTGCGGCGTCCCTGGGGTGCAGCGGCTGCTGGTGGTCGACGACGCCACCGCCCTGGCGGTCGCCGACGGGCAGGTGCCCGAGTGGGACGTGGTCCTGGTGATCGTCAACTCGCCGGTCTACGGGGGCTCGGGCGGGGCCACCGCGGTGTTCTCGCTGGCGGCCGGCGCCGAGGAGATCGCCCTGCACGAGCTCGGCCACAGCGCCTTCGGCCTGGCCGACGAGTACGAGTACTACCTCGGCTGCGGCGTCGACACCGACCGCGACGTCCACCCGCCCGACGAGCCCGCCCAGCCCAACGTCACCGTGAACACCAACCGGTCCACCCTCAAGTGGCGCGAGCTGGTGAAGGCGAGCACGCCGCTGCCCACCAGCCGCAACGCCGACTGCACCCAGTGCGACCCACAGCCCAGCCCGCAGCCGCCGGGGACGGTCGGGCTCTACGAGGGGGCGGACTACTACCACTGCCGCGCCTACCGGCCCGAGTTCGACTGCAGGATGCGGGCGCTCGGCTTCCCCTACTGCGCCGTCTGCCGCCGGCGCATCCGCGAGGTGCTCACCCCGTTCCTGCCGCCGGTCCCGCCGGTGGCGGCGACCGCCTGGGCGCCGCGGCGGCTCGACATGTTCATCCGCGGCACCGACCGGGCCGGCTACCACAAGTGGTTCGACGGCACCCGCTGGGGCCCGTCGCTGGGCGGCGCCTGGGAGCGGCAGGGCGGCATCCTGCTGGGCCCGCCCGAGGCGGTCTCCTGGGGGTCCGGGCGCCTGGACGTGTTCGCCGTCGGCACCAACCGTGCCCTGTACCACAAGTCGTTCGAGGGCACCTGGGCGCCGTCCCTGACCGGCTGGGAGCGGCTCGGCGGGACGGTACGGGGCCAGCCGGACGCGGTCTCCTGGGAGCCGGGCCGCCTGGACGTCTTCACCGTCGGCGACGACCGCGCGCTGTACCACACCTGGTTCGCGAACGCCAGCTGGTCGCCGCACGACGGCTTCGAGCGCCTCGGCGGCGTCGCCACCAGCCAGCCCCACGCGGTCTCGTGGGGGCCGCGGCGCCTCGACGTGTTCCTGCTCGGCGGCGACCGCGCCATGTACCACACGTGGTTCGACGGCACCGCCTGGCAACCCGTCGGCGCCTTCGAGCGCCTCGGCGGCGAGCTGTCCGGCGAGCCCGCGGTCGCCTCCTGGGCGCCCGACCGGCTCGACCTGTTCGCGGTCGGCCCGGACCGGCAGGTGCTGCACAAGTTCTGGGACGGCGCCGCCTGGCAGCCGTCCGCCGACGGCTGGAGCCCGCTCGGCGGCGCCGCGGTCGGCTCGCCCGCGGTGGCCTCCTGGGCGGCCGGCCGCCTCGACGCCTTCCACGTTGGCGACGACCACGCCGTCTACCACAAGTGGTGGGACGGGACCGCCTGGCGGCCGTCGGCGAGCGGCTGGCAGCGCCTCGGCGGGACGGCGGTCGGCGCGGTCAGCGCCGTCGCCTGGGGGCCGCGCCGCCTCGACCTGTTCCACGTCGGCGGCGACCTGGCCGTCTACCACAAGTGGTTCGACGGCAGCGCCTGGCGGCCGTCGCTCGGCGGCGCCTGGCAGCGGCAGGGCGGCAGCGCCGACTTCTGAGCGCACCAGCCGGCGGTTGTCCACAG
>DASUZB010000009.1:0-49841 GCA_036377075.1 Actinomycetes bacterium
AGCTCGCGGAGGCGCTCGGCGACCCGACGCTGCTCGCGGGCGCCCTGTCCCACCTGGCCTTCCTCGAGTCGGTGCGGGGCGCCGGCGTGGCGCTGGCGCGGATCGAGCGGGCGACCGCGCTCGGCCACGCGCCCGAGTGGTCGCAGATCCTCGGGCGCCCCGACTGGGTCCACGCGCTGCTGCTCGAGTGGGCCGGCGAGCTCGGCGCCGCCCGCGCGCGGTTCGAGGCGCTGTACCGCGACGCGGTCGACCGTGGCGACGAGCACGCGCTGCCGGTCGTCCTGTTCCAGCTTGCCCGCGTCGAGCTGCTGACCGGCGACTGGGAGCGCGCGGCGGCGCACGCCGCCGAGTGCGACCGCACCACCGTCCAGGTCGGGCTGGAGAGCGAGCGCCCCTTCTCCCTCACGATCGAGGCGCTGGTCGACGCGCACCTCGGCCGCGCCGAGCCGGCCAGGGCCAGGATCGAGGAGGGGCTGGAGCTGGCGCGGCGGCTGGGGACGCAGGCGGCAGGGTTCGAGCTGCTCGCGACGCGCGGCTTCCTCGAGCTGTCGCTCGGCGACGCCGCCGCGGCCGACGGCACCCTCGGCCGGCTCGCGGAGCAGGTCGAGGCGACCGGGTTCGGCGAGCCGGCGCTGTTCCGCTTCCACGGCGACGCGATCGAGGCGAAGGTGGCGCTCGGCCGGCGGGACGAGGCCGGGGCACTGCTCGACCAGCTCGACCGGCTCGCCGCCGCGCCCACGCGGAACTGGGCGCGGATGGTCGCGGCCCGCTCCCACGGCCTGCTCGCCGCCGCCGGCGGCGACCTGGACGGCGCCTACCGGGCGCTGCAACGGGCACTCGAGCTGCAGGAGCAGCTCGGCCAGCCCTTCGAGCGCGCCCGCACGCTGCTGGTGCTCGGCAACGTACGGCGACGCGACCGGCAGAAGCGCGCCGCCCGGGAGGCGCTCGGCCAGGCACTGGAGACGTTCGACCGGCTCGGCGCGGGGCTGTGGGCCGGCAGGGCGCGCCAGGAGCTCGCGCGGGTCGGCGGTAGGCCGCCGGCCGCCGGGCTGACGCCGACGGAGGAGCGGGTCGCGCGGCTGGTCGCCTCCGGCCGCACCTACCAGGAGGCGGCCGACGCGCTGTTCATCAGCCCGCGGACGGTGCAGTGGAACCTCTCCAAGGTCTACCGCAAGCTCGGCATCCGCTCGCGCGCCGAGCTGGCGGCGCGGCTGTCCCCCGAACGGGGGACGCGGGGCGGTGGCGACGAGCCCGACCCGGCCGGCCGGCGGGTTCCTCGCTAGCCGGGAGGGGTCAATCCCCGCCACGGGGCGGATTTCGCGAGCCGGCGCGGCGGCCTACCGTCGTCGACGACGGCGATCGTGAATTCTCGAAGGGAGGCTGGCGATGCGTACCCGACTCCTCGTGGCGATCAGGCGCCTGCGCCGGCACCGCAGTCGGCATGACTGGTCGGTGGCGCTCGGCGGCGAGCCGCTCGTGCCGGCGCTGCGCGGCTGGCCGGTGGCGCGCCGGCGGCCCTGAAGCCGGTCCCCGCCGGCGGCCCGCGCGCCCGCCGGTGGGGGACCGGCCTGGCCGGCTCCGGCGGGCGGGCCTACGAGGGCAGCCGCTCGGGGTCCTCGGCGGGCCGCAGCAGCCAGCGGTAGCCGATGCCCGGGTCGGTCGCGATGATCCGCGGGCGGCCGGGATCGGCCTCGATCTTCTTGCGCAGCTGGCTGATGAACACGCGCAGGACGTCGGTGTCGTCGGCGTAGCCGGGTCCCCACACCTGCTCGAGCAGCCAGCGGTGGGTGAGCAGCTTCGCCGGGTGCTGGCACAGCTCGGTGAGCAGCGCCCACTCCGTCCTGGTTAGGTGGACCTCCTCGCCCGCCCGGACGACCTGGTGGCTGTCGAGGTCGATCTCCAGCCCGTCGGCGCGGAAGCGCACCGGCCTGGGCGGCGCCTGCGCGCCGGCCCGGCGCAGCAGGGCGCGGACGCGGGCCATCAGCTCGTCGATGCCGAACGGCTTGGTCAGGTAGTCGTCCGCGCCCAGGTCGAGCGCGGCGACCTTGTCGCCCTCGTCCTCGCGGACCGAGAGGACCAGGACCGGCACGGCGCTCCAGGCGCGGAGCTGGCGGACGACCTCGAGCCCGTCGATGGTCGGCAGGTTGAGGTCGAGCACCACCAGGTCGGGCTGGAACGCCGCCGCCACCGTGAGCGCCTCGTCGCCGTCGCCCACGGCGCGCACCTCGTAGGCGCGCGACTCGAGCGCGCGGCCGATCGCCCGACGGATGCTGTGCTCGTCGTCGACCACCAGCACGCGGCCCTTGCTCGGCCTGGTCACGGCGGCCCCCCGGCGGGCAGCGAGAACGCGAAGGTGGCGCCGCCGCGCGGCGTGTCCTCGACCCAGATCTGCCCGTCCATCAGGCTGAGGAAGCCCTTGCTGATCGCCAGGCCGAGCCCGGTGCCGAGGCGGGGGTGCCGCTCGTCCACCTGGTAGAAGGGGTAGAAGAGCTGCTCGCGGACGGACGGCGGCACGCCGTCGCCGTGGTCGCTGACGCGGATCAGCGCCCGGCCGTCGGCGCGGCTGGCGTGCAGCCCGACCTCCTCGGTGCCGCTCCGGGCGGCCGCCTTGGCGGCGTTGTCCAGCAGGTTGGCAACCACCCGGTCGAGGAACACGGGGTCGGCCCTGACGGTGGCCGCGGACGGGGTGATGCCCACCTGGACGTCCAGCCGCGGCCACTGCCGGCGGACGCGGTCGACGCAGGCGGTGACCACCTCCGCCAGGTCGACGCTCTGCACCCGCGCCTCGATCATGCCGCCCTCGATCCTCGACATGTCCAGCAGGTTGGCGATCAGGGCGGCGAGCCGGTCGGTCTCCTTGTCGATGCTCTCGAGGGTCTCCCTGGCGTAGTCGGCGTCCTGCTCGGCGTCGTCGCCGAGCAGGTCGGTGACGGACGCCTTGATCGCGGCGAGCGGGCTGCGCAGGTCGTGGGAGACCGCCGCGAGCAGCGCCCGGCGGAGCTGGTCGGTCTGCCGGTAGACCTCGGCCTCGGTGGCGCTGCGCAGCGCCTGGTCGCGCTCGCGCGCGCGTGCCTCCGCGGCCTCGGCGCGCTCGCGGGCGTGGGCGAGCAGCGCGGAGATCAGGATCGACAGGCCGAGGAAGACGAACAGGACGACGACGTCCTCCGCCCGGGCGATCACGAAGGTGTGGTAGGGCGGCAGGAAGAAGAAGTTGAAGGTGAGGAACCCGAGGAGCGAGGCGAGGATCCCGGGCCCGAGGCCGCCGATGCCGGCCGCGGCGACGACCACGACCAGGAAGCCGAAGCCCGCCGACAGCGGGGTGGTCTGGTCGCGCAGGGCGAGCAGGGCGAGGGTCAGCGCCAGCGTCCCGAGGGTGGCCACGGCGTAGCCGGCGGCACGACGGTGCAGGGTGATCGGCATCTCCAGCCCAGTTTGCCAGCGCGCGGTGCCGCCCGGACCGAACCCGAACACTTCCCATAGACCGCGCCGCCGGTTCCTCACGGGTCCCTTAGACCCCGCTCCTAGCGTGGCCGCAGGCAGCACTGGAAGGAGCGTCTGGGAGCACCGTGAGCCGACACACCGCGTACCGGTTGAAGGGGCTGGTGCTCGGCCCACCGCTGCAGACCTCCCGGCTGGTGCACGAGCGGCTGAGCAAGCTCGTCGCGCTGGCGGTGCTCGCGTCCGACAACATCTCGTCCAGCGCCTACGGCACCGAGCAGGTGATGCTGCCCCTGCTGGTCGCCGGCGCGGCGGCGCCGGCGCTGACCTTCCCCATCTCGGTCGCCATCGCGGTGCTGCTGGCCATCCTGATCCTGTCCTACCGGCAGACGATCACCGCCTACCCATCCGCGGGCGGCGCCTACGTGGTCACCAAGGACAACTTCGGCATCCGCCTGGCCCAGGTCGCCGGCGCGGCGCTGCTGCTCGACTACGTGCTCACCGTGGCGGTCAGCGTCGCGGGCGGGATCGCGGCGGTGGTCACCGGCGCGCCGGCGCTCGCGCCCTACACGGTGCCGCTCTCGGTCGCCTGCATCGCGCTGATCACCTGGGGCAACCTGCGCGGCGTGCGCGAGTCCGGCCGCATGTTCGCCCTGCCGACCTACCTGTACGTCGCCGCCCTCGGCGGCGTCCTGCTGCTCGGCGTCTACCGCCACCTCACCGGGCACCTGCCGCCGATCCCCGCCAACCGGACCGGGCCGCTGCCGCCGCAGACCGCCACCATCGGGCTCCTGCTGCTGATGCACGCGTTCGCGTCCGGCTGCACCGCGCTGACCGGGGTCGAGGCGATCTCCAACGGGGTGCCGGCGTTCCGCCGGCCGGAGGCGGTCAACGCCCGCCGGACCCTGATCGCCATGGGCACGATCCTCGGCTGCCTGTTCCTTGGCACCAGCTTCCTGACGATCACGACCCACGTGCTGCCCTACCCCGACGGCAACCCGACCCTGGTCGGCCAGCTCGCCACCTACGTCCTGGACGCCAGGAGCTCCAGGTTCGGCCACCTCGCCTTCGAGTTCGTCCAGGGCACCACCCTGCTGATCCTGGTGCTCGCGGCCAACACCTCGTTCGCCGACTTCCCCCGGCTGGCCTCGTTCGCCGCCGGGGACACCTTCATGCCGCGGCAGTTCACCCGCCGCGGCCACCGGCTGGTGTTCTCCAACGGGATCCTCACCCTGGCCGGGGCCGCGACCGTGCTGCTGGTGGCGTTCAAGGCCAACATCAACAGCCTGATCCCGCTGTACGCGATCGGGGTGTTCATCTCCTTCACCCTGTCGCAGGCGGGCATGACCCGCCGGCACCTGCGGCTGCGCGAGCCCGGCTGGCGCTACGGCCTGGTGGTCAACGGGCTGGGGGCGGTGGTGACGTTCGTGGTGCTGCTGGACGTGGTCTCGACCAAGTTCGTCCACGGCGCCTGGATGGTGCTGGTCGCCCTGCCGATCCTGGTCGGGCTGCTGTACCGCACCAACCGCGCCTACTCCCGCGAGGTGCGCGAGCTCAAGGTCGAGCTGTCCGAGACCCTCCCGAAGCCCAAGCCGCGGCACGAGGTGATCGTGCTCGTCGAGGGGCTGAACCGGGCCACGGTCGCCGCGGTCCGGTACGCCAGGCAGATCCGGTCGCAGCGGACGGTCGCCGTCCACGTCGCCGTCGATCCTCGGGCGGCGCAGGTGCTCGCGGCACGCTGGGCGAGGCTGGGGATCCCGTTGCCGCTGGAGGTGGTGGGGGCGGACGGCCTCGGCCTCGGGGGGACGGCGGCGCAGGTCGTCGCCGGGCGGGCGCAGCCCGACACCGAGGTGACGGTGCTGCTGCCGCGGCGCGCCTACGCGGGCCCGCTCGACCGGATCACCCGGGGCCGCCGCACCGACGCGCTGCTCCGGGCGCTCGGCGGCAGCCCGAACGTCCACGTCACCGCCGTCCCACGGGTGGAGTCCCGCGCCGCTGGGGAGAGCCTGGCCGAGGCGGCGACGGCGCTCGCGTGCCCACGGCCGCGCCACGAGGTCGTGGTGCTGACCGAGGCGCTGGACCGCGCCTCGCTCGGAGCGTTGCAGTACGCCACCGAGCTCCGTCCGCTGTCGACCACCGCCCTGCACGTCGCGGTCGACCCGGACCGCGCCCGGCGCCTGGCGGCCCTGTGGGCCAAGGTCCGGATCCCCGTCCCGCTGGAGATCGTCGACTGCCCCGACCGCAACCTGCTCGCCACCACCGAGCGCGACCTCCACGAGCGGATCCGCGACGACACCGAGATCACCGTCCTGGTGCCGAGGCGGCGCTTCGCCAGCCGCTGGCACCAGCTCCTGCTGCACGACCGCACCTCGGCCGGCCTGGTGCGGGTGCTCGGCGACCTGGACAACGTCAACGTGACCATCGTCCCCTTCCAGCTCGGCAAGGCTGGCCGCACCCACCGGCCGTCCGAACCGCCGGTGGCGTCAGCTGACAGGAGAGCGGCTGGAGTGGAGCGCGGCGCCGGGGTCTGATTCGGTGATCGTCGACCCCGGCGCCGCGGCGTCTTGCGGCCGCCGGATCAGGCCACGCGGGCCAGGCGGTGCTTGGCGGCCTCGTCGACCAGGACGTCGAACAGGGCCTGCTGGGTTGGGTCGGTGGCGGCGGTGACCTCCGGGTGCCACTGCACCCCGACGATCCAACCGGTGGACAGCTCGATCGCCTCGATGGTGCCGTCCTCCGCCCAGGCGGTGGCGGTCAGTCCGGCGCCCAGGCGGTCGACCGCCTGGTGGTGCCTGGCGACCACGTCGACCGGGCCGGTGCCGCCGGCGGCGGCCAGGCGGGTGCCCTGCTGGATGCGCACCCGGTGGACGCTGGGCGCGCCGTTGTGCGGGTCGCCGTGCGCGCCGGGCTCGACGCCGGGCAGGTCGGGCAGGTGCTGGTGCAGGGAGCCACCGAAGGCGACGTTCATCGCCTGGGTGCCGCGGCAGATGCCGAGCAGTGGCAGGTCCATCCGCCAGCACGCGCGGACCAGGGCGATCTCGAGCTCGTCGCGGGCTGGCTGGACGTCGAAGGCGGTCGGGTGCGGCGTGGCCCCGTAGCGGGACGCCTGCAGGTCCCCGCCGCCGGTCAGCAGCACGCCGTCGAACGGGGCGAGGATCTCGTCGGCGGGCGCCGGCTCGAGCGGCGGCACCAGCATGGGCCGCGCGCCGGCGCGCCGGAGGGCTTCGATGTACGTCTCGGCCACCGCGAACGCGCCGGGTCGCCAATCACGTACCGCGCCTGGTTCGACGCGGGCGGTTGGGACGGCGATCAGCGGGGTGGTCATCTCCGACGTCCTCTCTCTCCTCCAGATGACACCGTAAACCCTCGCGAAATACATCCGAATCCGGATTCCCGAAAACGGCGCCGGGCTGACGTTGCCATACCCTGTCCCGATGGGTGCCCCGGTCGACACCATACAACCTCTGACCGGTTGAAGCGGAGTGTAGAAGACGTTGCAATCCGGAATCGAGAACCACCAGAAACCGGACTAACGGCCGGACTCTGGTCGTCTCCGCCAGCAGGTAGTGGTTATTTTTGACTCCACCCGCCCCACTCGGGCGTCCCCGGCGGGTCCCTTCTGGTCCCCCGTGAGGGCAGAATTGGACGTTCTGGTTTCACCGGGGGCGCGCACCCGTCAGAGGCCACTACGTAAATGTCATTATCGGTGACGAATCTTGGCTGGCCCGTTCGGCGACCGACCTTGGGCGGGGAAATCCGGGTCGCCGAGGGTGAACCGATCCGGGCGGCGCCGGCCGGCTTGCGGATCGTGCCGGCGCCGGCGGCGGCACGGTCGCGCTGGCGGAGCGTCCAGGCTCTCGGAGAAACTGCTGACAGGCGCCGCATGCCCCGAAGCGGTACGCTCCGCATGACCTGCAACCTCGTGGTCTGCGAGTGCCAGGCCAGCGGGCGCCCGGAGGTAGGGCAGCAGTGGACATTCCCCGTCGGCTTGGCTGGGTCTGGCGGACGCGCCCGGAGGCGCCGCCCGATGGTCTCCAGGCGATGCTCGTGCGGGCGGCGAACGCCGCCGCGACCGACGGCGACGGCGTCGACTTCGCCGCCAACTACCGCGCCTGGAAGGAGCTGCTGGGCGGGCGGGTGCTGCCGTGGACCTGGCTGGGACCGCCGGCCAGCACCGACGGCCTGGCCGCCGCCGAGGTGGTGGTCGAGGCCGCCCCCGGCGAGCCCCTCTACGTGGTCCGCATCGAGCAGGGCCTGCCCGACCTGGAGGCCGAGGCCTTCGCCCAGCGCCTGCGCCAGCTCGTCCCCGGCGCGCTTCTAGGCTTCTCCAGCTACCCGACCCGTGCGCAGGCGGCCAGCTTCGGCGTCCCCTGGGACGCCTGCGTGGCCATGTTCGACCTCGGCCTGCCGCAGGTGTTCTTCGCCAGCCAACGCGCCGAGCTGGAACGGGTCGTCGCCGACCACCGCGACCGGCCGCTGCAGGTGGTGGTCTCGCCCGGCGACGACGCCGGCTGGCTGGCCACCGCCAGGGTCGGCCTGGAGCGGTACCTCGGCGCCTCCATCTGGCGCCACGGCCTCGACCAGTTCGCCGAGTGGGCGCGCGCGCTCGGCCCGCGCCCCGACGCCGCCCGCTCGGTGCCGCCGGCCGGGGCCGGGCCAGGCACGGTGTCCCAGCCGGCCGTGGCCAGCCCGGCTGCCGCGAGCCCCGCGCCCGCGCCGGCCGGGGCCGGGCATGCCGCGGCGTCCCGGCCGGCCGCCGCCAGCCCAGCCCCCGCCTCCAGGCCGGCGGCGGTGGCGCTGCGCGCGGGCACCGGCGGCGAGGCGGTCGCCACCGCGCCGGCGCCGGTCGCGGCGGCCGTGCAGAACGGCGACCACGGGCGCAACGGCAAGGGTGCGCAGGCGCACGGCCAGGGAACGGGGGAACCCGGCGGGGCGGTCGACCTGACCGCTCCCCGGGCAGGGGGGAGCGGCGTGGCGGCGGACAGGAGCGCCACGGCGGACGACGAGCCAGCGGGAGATGAGTTCGACATGGCAACCATCGCCGATCTCGAGAACGCCCTGCGCAAGGTGCTCAACGAGGGCACCGGGCAGGGCCAGTCGTCCTGGGCGGCGACCAGCGCGAGCTCCTACCAGGCGACCCGGACCGTCCACGAGCGGATGGGGGAGGCCACCACCGTGGCGAGGGCGACCAGGGAGGCGGTCGACGCCGCGCAGCTCGCCCTGAACGAGCGGATCGGCCAGCTGGCCGACGTCGCCCAGGCGACCAGGGAGGCGGTCGACGGGCTCGACCTGGACCTGCCGGAGAAGCAGGTGCAGGCGATCGCCGACGCGATCTCGGCCAAGCTGCTCGACGTGCCACCCGCCACCCTCACCGACGACGAGGTGCAGGCCATCGCCGACGCGATCGCCGCCAAGCTGCTCGACATCCCGCTCGGCATGGTCGCCCTCGACGACGCCAGCATCTCCCGGGTCGGCGACGAGGTGGCCGACCGGGTCGCCGGCCGGCTCGGCCCCGCGGTCATCAGCGCCCTCCGCCACCAGTTCTCCAGGGAGTAGCCGGTGCCGGAGCCCCGCGCGAGCGCACGGCGCGGCCGCTGGCTGCCGCCCGCGGGCACCCTGCGGGTGGTCGACCCGTCGCCGCGGAACTGGCTGCACGTCACCGCCCACGTGATGGAGGGGCCGCTGCGCGCCGACGGCGAAGGACGCCTGGTCGGGGCGCTGGCAGGGGCGGCCCGTTGGCTCGACGACCGCACCCTGGAGCTGGACCTGCGCCACGGCGTGCGCTTCCAGGACGGCCAGCCGGTCACCCCCGCCGAGGTCGAGCGCAGCTTCGACGAGGTGCTGCGCTGGGTCGTGCCGCACCCGCTCGGGCTGTGGCTGGCGTTCGCGCCCGGCACCAGTTGCGAGGTCGCGGGGGAGCGGACGGTGCGGCTGCGCCTGCCCGAGCCGGACGGGCTCGCGCTCGGCCGGCTCTGCCTGCTGCCCGTCGCCACGGCGGCGTTCTGGGACGGCCCCGGCTTCGGCTACCAGGAGCACGGCTCCGGGGAGGGCCGCTGGGGCGTGCTCGACGCCCCCGGGCCGTGGGGCACCGGGCCGTTCGAGCTCGCCGAGGGGAGCTCGTCGCTCGAGGCCGCCCCGGTGCTGGTCGGCGGCGACCGGACCGGGTGGGCCTGGCTGGTCACGGCCGAGCGGCGCTCGCCCGAGGTGGTCCTCGAGGCCAACCGCCGCTACTGGGACGCCGGGCGCGGGCCGCGGGTCGAACGGATCGTGTTCCGCAACGACCTCACCGGCGACGAGGCGCTGGAGCTGTGCTGCTCCGGCGAGGGCGAGGTGGACGTGGTCACCGACGTCGCCCCGTCCGACGCGGCCAGGGTGACCGCGTCCAGGTTCGCCCGGCTGCTGGCCGTCGACGCCGACCGGGTGCTGGTCGGGATCGTCAACCGCGGCGTCGACGACGCGCCGCTGGACGACCCGCGCGCCCGCCGCGCGCTCAACCTGGCGGTCAACCGCGAGCGGCTGGTGGCCGAGGCGTTCGCCGGCCACGCCAGCCCGCTGGCCGGGCTGACCCCGCCGAGCCGCGACGGGCTCGCCGCCGACCTGCCGCCCTGGGGGCACGACCCGGCACGGGCGGCCGCGCTGCTGCGCGAGGCCGGCTGGCCGGACGGGCGGCGGCTGCGGTTGGCCAGCCCGGCGCACCTGGAGGTGCCCGCCAAGCTGCTCGCCGAGGACCTCGGCGCCGCCCTCGGCCTCGACGTCGACGTGGAGGTGATGCCCTCCGACCGGGTCGCCGCCGAGACCCGCCGGCTGGCCGAGCGCCGCCTCGCGCCCACCTGGGACGTGCTGCTCACCGTCCGCACCGGCCTGCCCGGCTTCCCCTTCGCCGCGGTCGTCCACCGCGAGCTGCTCGGCGCCGACGGGCAGCTGCGCGCCGGTCCCGAGCTGCCCGGCTTCGACGGCCGCTACGCCGAGCTCGCCGCCGAGACCGACCCCGGCCGCCTCGCCAAGGCGGCCCAGCAGCTCGACCGCTGGGTCCACCAGGAGGCGCTCGCCCTGTTCCTCTGTGCCCCCAAGGCCCTCTACGCCGTCAACCGTCACGTCCACCTGGCGGGGTCACGGACCGCGCTCGACCTGGCCGCCGCCGAGGCGACCCCGGAGCACTGGTCGCGCTGCCCGCCCGGTGCCAAGGTCCTCGCCGGCACGGTCGAGGGCCTCGACGGCCGCGCCCTCAACGCGCTGATCGGCGTGCACGCGTTCGACGCCGACGGCAGCCGGTTGGCCGCCGACGGCAGCCCGGCCCCGCCCGGCCTGCCGTGGACCGCGACCGTCCGGCTCAACCGCGACCTGCCCGCCGAGGGTCGCGACCCGGTCCCCGGCGACGTCACCACGTTCGCGGTGCCCCTGCCCGCGGCGACCGAGCGGGGCACGGTCGAGGTGCACCCCCTGAGCCCGTCCGGGCTCACCGTGCAGACCCGCTATGCCAGCGCCCGGCTGCCGATCGAGGGCGGCGGGCCGTGGCCGGCGGTGGCGCTCGAGCTCCCGCTGGTCTGCGATGCCGCCGGGCGCCGCACGGAGGCCCCCGTCGACGCCGGCCCGGCCAGGGCCGGGACCGGCACCGGCCGGATCTCCGGCAGCCTGCGCGCCGCCAGCGTGCCGGTGCTCGGCAGCCGCGGCACCGCCTGGGCGCTGGGACCCAACCAGGACGGCGTGTGGGGGTTCGCCGCCGGGTCGGTCTTCACCCCCGGGTCGTACGCCACCCAGGAGCTGGCCGGTGGTGCCCGCTACGAGGTGCGGGTGACCTACAACCACACCACCGCGCGGGTCGTCGGCGTCGCCGTCCGTGCCTGCGCCGCCACCGCCCTCGACCTGGACTTCGTCGGCGACGGCCTGCCCTCCCAGAGCGTGGTGCGCCGCGCCGGCGGCCGCGCCCAGGTGTTCGTCCGCGGCGAGCGGGGCGACCTGCTCACCAGCGTCGAGGACCCGGCCCGGGCGGAGGGCTGGACGCCGTGGACGAGCCTCGGCGGCACGCTGACCTGCGGCCCGTCGGCCGTGGAGCTGGCCGACGGCCGCGCGGCGGTGATGGCCCGGATGCCGGGCGACGTGCCCACCTGCCTGGTGGAGGAGCGGCCGCGCGGACCGTGGGGGCCGTGGCGGGCGCTGCCCGGGGTGGCGGCCCGCTCCCAGATCGCCCTGCTCGCCCACGCCGACGCGTCGCTGGACGCGTACGTGCGCGGGGACGGCGACCACCTGTTCCGCAACCGCCGCAAGCCCGCCGGCATCTGGGGCGTCTGGCAGGACCTCGGCGGCCAGCTCGCCACCGAGCCGGTGCCGCTGCTGCACCCCGACGGCCGGGTGGAGGTGCTCGCGGTGGAGGCACCGGTCGGCATCCCCAACGACCCGGCCCCGGCGCGCGGGGTCGGCATCCTGCTGTCCCAGCCCGCCCCCGGCAAGCCCTTCGGGGAGTGGACCGGCCTCGGCGGCGAGCTGACGGTCACGCCGGCGGCCGCGCTCGGGCCGGACGGCGCCCTCGAGGTGATCTCGCGCATGCCGCTCGGGGCGGTCTGCGCCAACCGGCGCAGCCCGCGGGGTGCCTGGTCGGGCTGGCACACCCTCGGCGACGGCACCGCGGTCCGCTCGGGCGTGACCTTGGCGCGGCGTGCCGACGGCCGCCTCGAGGTCGCCGCCTGGGGCGGCGACGACGTCGCCAGGCGGCTGGTGCTCAGCGCCGACGGCGGGGTGGCCGTCGACTGGACGGTGCTGGCCCACGGCATGGTCGCGCCGGACGGTACCTCCACCTACCTGGCCTCGGCCCCGGCCATCGGGCGCGGCGGCGACGGGCTGGTGGCGTGGATGCGCAGCGCCTCCGGCCAGCTGTGCCGCAGCTCGACGCGGCCGGGCGAGGAGTGGGCGCCGTGGAGCCCGGCGCGCTGAGCGGTCCCCCGATCAGGGGCTGCCCGTCGGGAGCTGGCAGGTCTTGACCACGCGCCGGTAGTCGGACAGCGCGTGGTCGAAGCTCACCGACGCGCTGGCGCCCGCGATCAGCGAGGGCAGGCCGCGCTTCATCGCCGTGGCCGAGTCGATCTTGCCCTGCATCAACAGGTTCATGTACTCGGTGTGCTCGGCCATCGCCCTTTCGATCCTCACCGCCTGGTTGAGGCTGCGGTCGGCCTGGTCGACCGCCTTCTGGCAGTCCGACGCCGCCGGCACGGTTCGGGTGATCACCTTGGTCTGCGCCGGCGCCTGGCTGCCCTGCCAGGCCATGCCGGCGAACAGGCCCAGCAGCGTCGCGGCGGCCACGCCGACGACCGCCAGCCAGCGCCGCCGCCCGCCCTGCCGCTCGGGCGGCGCGGGGCGTGGGCTCGCGGTCGTGCCGATGGACGAGAAGTACTTCTGGTAGCGGGTGTCGAGGTCACTGTTGTGACCGTTTGGTTCCGGAGGCATGCCTTCCCCCAAAAGGTCGTCACTCCGATCCGGGCATGGCGGCCGCCGGCGGCACCCCCCGTTGCCGCGCCGTCGGCGCGCGCCACGCCGGTGCCCGGCCCTGGCCGGGCAGGCGCGAACCACCGCGCACCGCCATAGAAGCCGCATTCCGTTGCCCCGTCAACGTCAAGAACGCTGATTTGCCGGGAAAGCTTCCCGGCCTCATCCGCGCGCCAGCTTGCGGTAGGTGACGCGGTGCGGCCGCGCCGCCTCGGGGCCGAGGCGGCGCAGCTTGTCGGCCTCGTACTCGGCGTAGTTGCCCTCGAACCAGACCGCCCGGCTGTCGCCCTCGAAGGCGAGCATGTGGGTGGCGACCCGGTCGAGGAACCAGCGGTCGTGGCTGACCACGATGGCGCAGCCGGGGAACTCGAGCAGGGCGTCCTCCAGTGACCGCAGCGTGTCGACGTCGAGGTCGTTGGAGGGCTCGTCGAGCAGCAGCAGGTTGCCGCCGCCGCGCAGGGTCAGCGCGAGGCTCAGCCGGTTGCGCTCCCCGCCGGACAGCACCCGCACCGGCTTCTGCTGGTCGCTGCCCCTGAAGCCGAACGAGGCGACGTAGGCCCTGGCGGGCAGCTCGCGCCCGCCGACCTCGATGTGGTCCAGGCCGCCCGAGACCGCCTCGAACACCGTCCTGCTCGCGTCCAGGCCGGAGCGGGCCTGGTCGGCGTAGGCGAGCTGCACCGTCGGCCCCACCCGCAGCTCGCCGGCGTCGGGGCGCACCTGGCCGGTGACCAGCTCGAGCAGGGTGGTCTTGCCGGCGCCGTTGGCGCCGATCACGCCGACGATGCCGCCGCGCGGCAGGGTGAACGACAGGTCGTCGAAGAGCAGCCGCTCGCCGTAGCCCTTGGCCAGCCCGCTCGCCTCGACCACCAGGTCGCCGAGGCGCGGCCCGGGCGGGATCTGGATCTCCCCGGCCTCGACCCGGCGCCCGCCCCGCTCGGCCTGCGCCGCCAGCTCCTCGTAGCGGCGCAGGCGCGCCCTGCCCTCGTCGTGGCGGCCCTTGGTGCCCGCCCTGACCCACTCCAGCTCGCGCTCCAGCGCCTTGCGGCGGCCCTCGTCGGCGCGCGCCTCCGCCGCCAGCCGCTTCGCCTTGGTCTCCAGGTAGGTCGAGTAGTTGCCCTGGTACGGGTAGGCGCGGCCGCGGTCGAGCTCGAGGATCCAGCCGGCGACGTTGTCGAGGAAGTAGCGGTCGTGGGTGACCGCCAGGACCGCGCCCGGGTAGGCGGCCAGGTGCTGCTCGAGCCATTGCACCGACTCGGCGTCGAGGTGGTTGGTGGGCTCGTCGAGCAGCAGCAGGTCGGGCTGCTCCAGCAGCAGCCGGCAGAGCGCCACCCGGCGCCGCTCGCCGCCCGACAGGGTGGTGACCCCGGCGTCCCCCGGCGGCAGGCGCAGGGCGTCCATCGCCATGTCGAGCTGGGCGTCGAGGTCCCAGGCGCTGGCCGCCTCGATCGCGTCCTGCACGCGGCCGTACTCGTCGAGCAGCTTCTCCATCGCGTCCGGGTCGGCGTCGCCGAGCTGGGCGCCCAGCTCCTCGAAGCGGTGCAGCAGCGCCCGCTTGGCGGCCACGCCCTGCTCGACGTTGCCGAGCACGTCCAGCGACTCGTCCAGCCGCGGCTCCTGCTCGAGGATGCCGACCGAGTAGCCCGGGGTGAGGAACGCCTCGCCGTTGGAGATCGTCTCCCGCCCGGCCATGATCTCGAGCACGGTCGACTTGCCGGCCCCGTTGGGACCGACCACGCCGATCTTCGCCCCCGGGTAGAAGGCCAGGGTCACGTCGTCGAGGATGACCTTGCCGTCGTGTGCCTTGCGCACGCGCTGCATCTGGTAGATGAACTGGGCCACGTCGCCCCCGTTCGCCGCTGGTCGCACTCCGCTCGCACCGTAAGCATGCCGCCTGGCGGCCGCGCACGCCTCCTCACGACCTGGGCAAGCCCGCGTTGTAGGGTGGGAGGCGCCGCCGAAGAAGGTCGCCCGATCGACGCCGAGCACAGATGAGGTCGTCGCAGAAGATCCTTCGACAGGCGTCGATCGGGCGAACTTCTCTAGCGGCGGCTCCCAAGGAGGTGCGATGCACCCGCTGCTCCGCGAGGTCGACTGGGACCGCCAGGAGGACGAGGCGGTCGAGCTGCTGCGCGCGCTGCTCCGCTTCGACACCTCCAACCCGCCGGGGGACGAGGCCGAGTGCATCGCCTTCCTGGCCGAGCAGGTGCGGCAGGCCGGGCTCGAGCCGGAGGTGCTGTCGCCGGCGCCGCGGCGCGCCAACCTGGTCGCGCGGCTGCCGGCGTCGGGCGGCCGCGACCTGCCCCCACTGCTGCTCAACGGGCACGTCGACGTGGTCCCTGCCGAGCAGGGCCGTTGGCGGCACCCACCGTTCGCCGGCGAGGTCCACGACGGCGCCATCTGGGGCCGCGGTGCCGTCGACATGAAGCAGATGGTCGCCATGAGCGTCACGGTCGTGCGGCTGCTCGCCCAGCTCGGCGCTCCGCTCCGCCGCGACCTGGTGCTGGCCGCCGTGGCCGACGAGGAGGCCGGCTGCGCGATGGGCAGCGCCTTCCTGGTCGGCGAGCACCCCGACAAGGTCAGGGCCGGGTTCGCCCTCGGCGAGGTCGGCGGGTTCACCCTCCACTTCGGCCGCAGGGCGGTCTACCCGGTGCAGGTCGCCGAGAAGGGGGTCTGCTGGCTGCGCGCGCGGACCCGCGGCGCGACCGGGCACGGCAGCGTCCCGCGGCCGGACAACGCGGTCATCCGCCTGGCCGAGGCGGTCGCCCGTGCCGGCGCGCGCCTGCCGGTCCACCCCTCCCCGGAGGTGCGCCGTTTCGTCGCGGCGCTGGCCGACGCGCAGCCCCACCCGGCCCGCGACGTCCTCCCACTGCTGCTGCGGCCGCGCTGGTCGGACTTCGTGCTCGACCGCCTGGTGCGCGACCCGACCGCGTTGCGGGGCCTCAACGCCGTGCTGCGCAACACCATCACCCCGACGGTGCTGCGGGCCGGCTTCAAGACCAACGTGATCCCCGGCGAGGCCGAGGCCGAGCTCGACGGGCGCATCGCGGTCGGGTCCAGCGAGGAGGAGCTGCTGGCGGAGGTGCGCGCGGTGCTCGGCCCGGAGGTGGAGCTGGAGGTGCTGCGCAGCGTCCCGCCGACGGTGGCGTCGCCGGACACCGAGCTGTTCGAGCTGCTCGCCGAGGTGGTGGCCGAGCACCACCAGGGCGCGGTCGCCGTGCCGAGCGTGATCCCCGGCTTCACCGACGCCAAGTACTGGTCCCAGCTCGGCGCCACCTGCTACGGCTTCAGCCCGCTGCGCCTGGGGCCGGACGACGGGGTCTTCGCCGACCTCTTCCACGGCGACGACGAGCGCGTCCCGGTGGCCGGCTTCAAGGCCGGCCTGCGCATGCTGGCCGACGCGGTGGCCCGCTTCTGCCTGGCCCCGACGGCCGCAACCGCGTAGATCCCACCGGGGGCTACCGCTCGGCTCTGCGTGGCCGCCCACCGCTTGGGTTCCGGCCTCGCTCTTGAGCCCCCCGGACCCCCAGGTCAGCCCGGCTCACGCCGCGAGGTCGATGACCACCCTGTCCGGGCCGGTCAGCGTGTAGGCGCGGTAGCCGCTGACCGCGTCGATGCCGACGCCGAAGCGCACCCGGCCGTCGCCCTGGTCGACCAGGCGCACCTGCCGCAGGGTGCCGAAGCGCGGCCGCAGGTCCCGCTGCGCCAGGCCGGCGTCGCCGGCGCTGGCGCCGTCGAACGCGAGCAGCAGGAACGCCGCGCCGTCCAGCGCCACCGCGGCGCCTTCGGTCGCGGTCACCCTGCTCACGTAGCGCGCCTGGTAGCCGGGCAGGCCGTCCCTGAACTCGAACACCAGCCGGTCGTAGCCATCCTGGCGCGCGGCCCTGATCGCGACGAGCACGGCCTCGCCGGCACCCCGGCGCGGCGCCCCCTGCGGGCCGCTCGACCAGACCGCGCTCACCACGGTCCTGCCGGCGGGGGCGTGCCCGCCGCCGCTGGTGGGAGGGCCGCCGCCGGCGCCGTCCCCGCCGCCGGCGGTGGTGGTGCAGCCGGCCAGGGCGGCCAGCAGCGCCACCGCCGCCGCGGCGGCGGTGGCGGGTCGCCTCACGTGCCCACTTCGGCGGCGGGCCGGAAGCGCAGCGCCGACCACACCCCGTCCACCGAGACCTGGGTCACCGCGACCCAGCCCGCATCGACCAGTGGCTCCCAGCCGACGGTCGCCAGCGTCACCTCACCGGGCTGGCCGAGCCGCGCGACGTAGCCCTCCGGGGCGCCCAGCACGCAGGCGCGCTGCCCCTCCTTGACGCCCAGCTTGCGCAGCAACGCCTCGTCGGCCATCCCACCGCTCCCCCTTGTCCATCCGGAGCTACCGCTTCGCTGCTCGAGCCCCGGACCCCGTCCTCCACATGGGTCCCCGAGTCTACGGCGCCGGACCGCCGGCCGCGTGGCATGCTCGCTCCATCGCACGCCACCGTCTCCCGCGAGAGGATCACCATGAGCGACCGTTACGCGGCCTTCCCCAGCCTCGTCTTCGAGCGGCCGGACGACGGCGTCCTGCGCATCGTGATGAGCGCGCCGGGCAGGCTGAACGCGGCCGGCCACCAGATGCACCACGACCTCGCCCAGGTGTGGACCGAGATCGACCGCGATCCGGAGGTGCGCGCGGTGGTCGTGCGCGGCGCCGGCGACGCCTTCTCCGCCGGCGGCGACCTCGACCTGGTGGAGGACATGGCGGACGACTACGCCGTCCGCGTCCGCGTGCTGCGCGAGGCCAGGGATCTGGTCTACAACCTGGTCAACTGCGCCAAGCCGGTGGTGAGCGCGATGAACGGGCCGGCCGTCGGCGCCGGCCTGGTGATCGGCCTGCTGGCCGACGTGCCGATCGCCGCCCGCTCGGCGCGCATCATCGACGGCCACACCCGCCTCGGGCTCGCCGCCGGCGACCATGCCGCGATCGTCTGGCCGCTGCTCTGCGGCCTCGCCAAGGCCAAGTACCACCTCCTGCTGTGCGAGCCGCTCTCCGGCGAGGAGGCCGAGCGCATCGGGCTGGTGGCCCTCTGCGTCGACGACGCCGAGCTGCACGACACCGCCCTGGACGTGGCCCGCAAGCTGGCCAGGGGCTCGCAGAGCGCGATCCGCTGGACCAAGTACGCGCTCAACAACTGGCTGCGCCTGGCCGGCCCGACCTTCGACGCCTCCCTGGCGCTCGAGTTCATCGGCTTCGCCGGCCCGGACGTGCGCGAGGGCGTCGCCGCCATCCGCCAGAAGCGCCCACCGGACTTCCACGGGCCCGCGTCGGAGTAGCAGCCCGTCCGTCGCCGGCACCGTCCGAGCCGCGGGCGTAAGGTGCCGGCGCCGATCGTCGCGTCGGGACCGGGAGGCGACCAGGTGGCGAAGGCAGCCGAGATCGAGGCGATGCGCCGCGCGGTCGCGCTGGCGGCGCGCGGCCGCCGCAGCGCCAGCCCGCGGCCGGTGGTCGGCTGCGTCATCCTCGGCGCCGGCGGCGAGGTCGCCGGCGAGGGGTTCTTCGAACGTGGCGGGGAGCCGCACGCCGAGGTCAACGCGCTGCGGCAGGCGGGGGAGCGGGCCCGCGGCGGCACCGCGGTCGTCACCCTCGAGCCCTGCAACCACCACGGCCGCACGCCGCCGTGCAGCCAGGCGCTGGTGGCCGCCGGGGTCGCCCGGGTGGTCTACGCCGTCGCCGACCCCAACCCGTTGGCCGCGGGCGGCGCCAGGGCGCTGCGCGCCGCCGGCGTGGAGGTCGAGGGCGGCGTGCTCGAGGCGGAGGCGACGATCGTCAACGAGGCGTGGCTGACCGCCATGCGCCGCGGCCGCCCGTTCGTGACCTGGAAGTACGCCGCCTCCCTCGACGGGCGCATCGCCGCCGCCGACGGCAGCAGCCGCTGGATCACCGGGCCGGAAGCGCGCGCGGACGCCCACCGGCTGCGCGCCGAGTCGGACGCGATCCTGGTCGGCTCCGGCACCCAGCGCAGCGACGACCCCCAACTGACCGTGCGCGGCGTGGACGCACCACGTGCTCCCCTGCGTGTCATCGCCGACTCCGGCGCCCGCACCCCGGCCGGCGCCCGCGTCCTCGACCAGGCCGCGCCCACCCTGCTCGCGGTCGCTGACGACGCCGACGCGGGCCACCTGGATGGGCGCGCCGAGATCCTGCGGCTGCCCCGCGGCGAGCAGGGCGTCGACCTCGACGCCCTGCTCGCCGCGCTGCACCAGCGCGAGGTCCGCTCCGTCCTGCTGGAGGGCGGCGCACGCCTGGCCGGGTCGTTCCTCGCCGCCGGGCTGATCGACCGCCTGGTCGGCTACGTCGCGCCGGTGCTCCTCGGTGGTGGCGGGCTACCCGCGCTGACCGGCCCGGGCGCGCCGACGATCGCGGCCGCCTGGCGCTGGCGCCTGGACGAGGTCGACCGCGTCGGCGCCGACCTGCGGTTGGTCGCCCGCCCGCTGCGCTGATGCCAGCCGTGGGTCGCGGCACGATCTAGATCGAGAACTCGGGGGACGCTCCCGTCGACGAGATCATCCCGCCGACGCAGCCCTGAGTTAGCGCCCGCCGGAGCCGCCCGCGAGGAACTGCCGTGGTTCCCCAGCGCGTGCGGCTCCGGCGGCCCCCCCGGGGCCCCCCGGGCGCGTTCCTAGGACACCGTCACCGTGCCCTTCATCTGGCTCGGGTGGTACTTGCAGTGGAACTCGTACGAGCCCGCTGCCGGTGCGGTGAAGCTGACCTCCGCGGTCTCGCCACCCTCGGCGTCCTTTTCGGCCTTGGCGTCCTTGAAGGTGAAGCTGTGCTCCACCGAGTCCTGGTTGTTGAGCGTCACCGTGATCTGCTTGCCCGCGGGCATGTTGAGCTGCGTCTTGTCGAACGCGATGCCCTTGGCGGTCAGCGTGATCTTGTCCGAGCCGCCACCGCCGCCGCTGGCCGCGGTGGTGGCCGATGCCCCGCCACCCGAGTTCGACCCCGACGAATCGTTCGACGACGACCCGCATCCCGCGATGAGCAGCGCCACCGCGAACATCGCCGCGCTGGCGCCCAACCATCGACGAGCCTGCATAACGTCTCCCCCCTCCTCGACCGCCGTGGCGCCGCGTCGCGCCGGCCGGCGGTTGCCGACAGGTCTATTGGATCCCCCCATGACCGCCCGTCCCACCCGGGGTGGTCCACGGGAGAACGATCGGGGGCCGTGGCTGATTCCCGCTCTTTTCGAGCCGGCGGGGGAGGACCGATGATGGGGCGGTGAACCCGGACCCGCAGCAGCAGCGCAGCGCGGTCGCGTGGCGCGACGGGCGCCTGGAAGTGGTCGACCAGACGGTCCTGCCCGGGGAGCTGCGCGTGCTGCAGCTCGGCAGCGTGGCGGCGGTGGTCGACGCCCTGCGCCGCCTGGTGGTCCGCGGGGCGCCCGCGATCGGCGTCTGCGGCGCCTTCGGCGTGGTGGTCGGCCTCGCCGAGCGCGAGCCGCGCGACCTGGCCGAGGCAAGGCGCCAGCTCGACGAGGTGGCCGCCGCCCTCGAGGGCGCCCGCCCGACCGCCGTCAACCTCCGCTGGGCGGTGCGCCGGGTGGTCAGCGCCGCTCGTGCCGGCGGCGATCCGGCGGCGATGCGGCGCCTCGCCCTGGAGGAGGCCCTGCGCGTCCTGGAGGAGGACCGCGCCGCCTGCCAGCGTATGGGCGAGGTCGGCAGGGCGGCGCTCGCCGGCCGCGACCGGTTGCTCACCCACTGCAACACCGGGCGGCTGGCCACCTCCGGGACCGGCACCGCGCTGGCGGTGGTCTACGCCAAGGCGGCGGCGGGCGACCCGGTCCGCGTCTGGGCGACCGAGACCCGGCCGCTGCTGCAGGGTGCCCGGCTGACCGCCTGGGAGCTGGTCAACGCGGGCATCCCGGTCACGGTGGTGGCCGACGGGGCCGCCGGCTCGGTCCTCGCCCAGGGCCGCGCCGACGCCGTGCTGGTCGGCTGCGACCGGGTCGCCCGCAACGGCGACACCGCCAACAAGGTCGGCACCTACCCCCTCGCCGTGCTCGCCCGCGCCAACGGCGTGCCGTTCTACGTGGTCGGCCCGCTGTCCTCCTTCGACCCCGACGCCGCCGACGGCCGCGCCATCCAGATCGAGGAGCGCGCCGCCGCGGAGCTGCGCGAGCTCGCCGGCGCCCGCCTCGCCCCCGACCAGGCCGAGGTCTGGAACCCCGCCTTCGACCTGACCCCCGCCGACCTGATCACCGCCTTCATCACCGACGCCGGCCTGCTCTCCCCGCCGTTCACCACCTCGATCCCCGAGGCCCTCGCCGCGGCGGCACCGCCCGCCACCCCCCGCTGACCGGGCGTCGCAGGCATTCGTGGGGCTGCTGCTGATTGCCTGGCCGTCGATACCTGAAGCTCAGGCTCAGGTTCCGACCTTCTGGTTCTTGCCGATCACGACGATGCCGCCGGGGGTCACCTTGAAGCGCTCGCGGTCGGCGTCGAGGTCGACGCCGACGGTGGCGCCGTCGGGGATGCGGACGTTCTTGTCGATGATCGCGTTGCGCACGGTGGCATGCCTGCCGACGTCCACGTCGTGCATCAGCACCGAGCCCTCGACGGTGGCGTGGGAGTGGACGCGGACGCCGGGGGAGAGCACCGAGCGGCGCACCGCGCCGCCGGAGACCAGCACCCCGGAGCAGACCATCGAGTCGAGCGCGTGGCCGACGCGGTCGCCGTCCTCGTGCACGAACTTGGCCGGCGGCAGCGGCCCCTGCCAGGTCAGGATCGGCCACTCGTGGTTGTAGAGGTTGAACACCGGGTGGACCGAGATCAGGTCCAGGTGCGCCTCGTAGTAGGCGTCGAGCGTGCCGACGTCGCGCCAGTAGCCCTGGTCGCGTTCGGTGGCGCCGGGCACGTCGTTGTCGGCGAAGTCGTACACCTCGGCCTCGCCGCGCTCGACCAGCATGGGGATGAGGTTGCCGCCGACGTCGTGGGAGGAGTTCGGGTCGTTCGCGTCGGTGGAGACCGCCTCGATCAGCGTGCGGGCGTCGAACACGTAGTTGCCCATGGACGCGAACACCTGGTCGGGGGCGTCGGGCAGGCCGACCGGGTCGGACGGCTTCTCGCGGAAGGCGCGGATGCGGCGCCCGTCGGGGGCAGTCTCGATCACCCCGAACTGGTCCGCCTGGGCGATCGGCACCCGGATCCCGGCGACGGTCACGCCGGCGCCCGAGGCCACGTGCTGCTCGACCATCTGGCGCGGGTCCATCCGGTAGATGTGGTCGGCCCCGAACACGATCACGTGCTCCGGCCGCTCGTCTCCGACCAGGTTGAGGTTCTGGAAGATGGCGTCGGAGGAGCCCGTGTACCAGCGCGGCCCGCGGCGCATCTGCGCCGGGACCGGGGTGACGTAGTTGCCGAGCAGCGGCGAGAGCCGCCAAGTGGTGGCCAGGTGCCGGTCGAGGCTGTGGCTCTTGTACTGGGTGAGCACGGCGATCTTGAGGTAGTTCGCGTTGACCAGGTTGGACAGCACGAAGTCGACCAGCCGGTAGCTGCCGCCGAACGGCACCGCCGGCTTGGCCCGGTCCGCCGTCAGCGGCGCCAGCCGCTTGCCCTCGCCTCCGGCGAGCACCATCGCGAACACTTGCGGCTGGGCCATGCGCTCAGCGTACCCGGCCGGCGCCCGCCCGTCCCCCCGGCGGTGCGGACAGCCCTGCCGCTACCGCTTGCTCCCGCGGCCGGCGCGGCCGCCGGACGACCGCCGGGCGGCACCACCGTCGGGGGGTGCCGGCAGCTCGTCGCGGTCGCCCCCGTCGGGGCCTGCCAATGGTCCGTCGCCCCCGCCGCCGTCGCTGGTCGCGGGCAGCTCCTCGGGCGAGTGCAGCACCACCGCCTGGGCGGCGACCGGCAGCCTGACGCCCTCCCGCTCGAACGCGGCCTTGATGCGGGCGCGCAGCTCGCGCGCGACCTTCCACTGCTCGAGCGGGCGGGTCTTGACCACCAGGCGCACGCGCACGCCGTTGGGGCCGAGCTCCTCGACGCCCCAGACCTCCGGCTCCTCCAGGATCAGCGGCGCGTAGGTCTCGTCGTCCTTCCACAGCTCGTCGGCCACCTGCTTGATGACCCGCGTGGCGGTCGAGATCTCGTTGGAGTAGGCGACCTCGATGTCGAGCAGCGCCCGCGACCAGCCCTGCGACTTGTTGCCCACGCGCCGGATCTCGCCGTTGGGCACGTGCCAGAGGATCCCGCCGACGTCGCGCACCCGGGTGGTGCGCAGGCCGACGCCCTCCACCGCGCCGGTGGCCTCGCCGAGGTCGATCACGTCGCCGACGCCGTACTGGTCCTCGAGCAGCATGAAGATGCCGGAGATGAAGTCGCGCACCAGGTTCTGGGCGCCGAAGCCGATCGCCACCCCGACGATGCCCGCGCCGGCGATCAGCGGGCCGAGGTCGATGCCGAGGGTGCCGAGCGCCATCAGCCCGGCGGTCACCCAGATGACGAAGTTGGCGATGCTCTTCAGCAGCGCCCCGAGCGTCTCGGCGCGCTGGCTGCGGCGCAGGCTCGGCAGCTCCTCGCTGGTCGCGAGCGCGCGCGGGGCGCGCAGGTGGGAGAGGCGGCGCTGCACCTTGCCTTCGTGCATCGAGCGGGTGAAGCGCCTGATGGTGCGCCGCACCAGCCGGCTGATCACGAAGGCGAGCGCGAGGATGAAAACGATCTTGAGGGGACGGGCGAGCAGCATGTCGGCCAGGCGTGCCAGGGCGGCGTTGTCGGTCGCCTGGTAGACGGCGACGCAGATGGCGCCGGCCCGGTCGGCCGGCCCGCACGCCTCGCTCAGCGTCGCGGCGCTCGGGGGGAGCGCGGACAGGGGCACGAGGACAGGCGGCAGCACGCGATCGATCACCCCAGGGACGTTGGGTTGGGTGCGGTTTCGGCCGGTGGGGCGGCCCTACGGCGGGTCACCCGCCGGCCGCCACCCAACGCTAGCGAGCGTCAGCCGACCTCGCCAACGTCCTGGCCAGCGGGCCCCCGGCCGGGGTCACCGTGCCCGCCCGTGCGCCGCTCGCCCGCCGTGCCGCGGTAGGCGCGGTCGAGCAGCTCGGCCGGGTGGAGCACCTCGACGTCCGCGCCGCGGGCGGCCAGGCCCGCGGCGATCTGCATGGCGCAGCCGGGGTTGGCCACCGCCACCGCGGGCGCGCCGGTGGCGGCGATCGCCGCGGCCTTCTGGGCCTGCAGCTCGCCGGCCATCGCGGGTTCGAGCACGCCGTAGAGCCCGGCCGCGCCGCAGCAGCGGTCGCCGTCGGCCACCTCGGCCAGCTCCAGCCCGGGGACCTGGCCGAGCACCCGCCGCGGGGCCTCGGCGATGCCCTGGGCGTGGAGCAGGTGGCAGGGGTCGTGGACGGCC
The DNA here is from genome assembly GCA_036377075.1 of Actinomycetes bacterium. Taxonomy (GTDB): domain Bacteria; phylum Actinomycetota; class CALGFH01; order CALGFH01; family CALGFH01; genus DASUZB01. The sequence continues at coordinate 24,284 of DASUZB010000009.1, forward strand.
ACCTTGGCGAACGGGGTGGCGCCCGTCGGCGCCAGCCCCTCCCGGTCGAGCAGCTCCATCAGGTCGACGACCCTTCCGGGCAGGTCGCCGGCGTGGTCACCGAGGAGCTGGTCGTACTCCTTCAGGTGGGCGCCGCAGCCTGCGGCGTTGGCGACGATCATGGCGTCGCCGGCGAACGCGGCCAGGTTGCGCCTGGCGAGGCGGCGCGCGGCCGCCAGGCGGCCGTGGTGGGCGGCGAGCGCGCCGCAGCAGGCCTGGCCGGGTGGCACCACCACGCGCCAGCCGTTGCGGGCGAGGACCGCGATGGTGGCCCGGTTCACCGGCCGGTACCAGCGGTCCTGCACGCAGCCGGCAAGCAGCAGGACGGTGCCCCGGGCGGGGCCGTCCGGCTCGGTCACCCGCGGCAGCCGGCGGGCCAGGTCGCGCAGGCGCACCCGCGGCGCCATCGCGCGCAGGCGCCGCGGCAGCAGCGGCCGCACCGGTCCGAGCAGCACCGTCGCGAGCGTGACCAGCCAGCCGTGGCCGAGCACGACCTCGATGCCGAGCCAGCGGGCGAGCCGCTGCCCTGGTGGGCGCAGCGGTTCCACCTGGGCGCGGGCGTGCTCCATCAGCCGGCCGAAGGGCACGTGGCCGGGGCAGACGTGCTCGCAGGCACGGCAGGAGAGGCACAGGTCCATGTAGCCGGTGAAGGTGGCGTCGACCTCGGCGCGCCCCTCCTCCACGGCGCGCATCGCCGCGATGCGCCCGCGCGGCGAGGCCGACTCCTCGCCGGTGAGCCGGTAGGTGGGGCAGTGGGGCAGGCACAGCCCGCAGGCGACGCAGCTGGCGATGTCCGCCGGGTCGGGCGGGTCGGGGAACGGCCAGGCGGCCACCGCCCCCGGCTCGGGCCCGATGAACCGCACCCCCTCCGGCAGCCCGGTGCCCAGCGGCGCGCCCGCCGTGCCCTCCCCGTCCACCCGGGGCGTCGCGGTCGCGGGCGGGTCCGGCGCGGCGCCGCCCGGCACCGGGCTCGCAGCCCCGCCGGTCCCCGGCGACGCCTTGCGCGGCCGTGCCGTCCCCTCCTCGGCGCCGAGGGGCACGGGGGGCTCCTCGGCGCTCACAGCTCGCCCCAGAAGCGGCCAGGTGCCAGGATCCCGGCCGGGTCGAAGGCCTGCTTGAGGCGGCGGTGGATGGCGGGCGCCGGCGCGGCGGCGCCGAGGCCGCCGGGGCCGTGGACCACCGGCGCGGTGCCGCCGAGCTCGGCCGCGCGCCGCCGCAGCGCGGCGAGGGCCGCGCCACCGGCGGGCAGGCCGGCCCAGCAGACGCCGACCCCGGCGAGCGCGCCCCAGGCGTCACCCGCCGCCGCCACCAGCCGGGGCAGGCGGGAGGGGGGGACGGCCGCCTCGGCCACCACCGGCCGCCCCTGCCACGGCCGCAGCGACGGGAAGGGCGCGTCGTCGCGCGCCTCGACGGCGCCGACCGCCGCGCGGGCCAGCTCCGTCTGCGCGGCCACGTCCTCCGGCCAGCCCTCCAGGCGCAGCTCGACGCGGTCGCCGGTGGCCAGCACCGCGGTCGGCAGGGGCACGGCCGCGAGCAGGGCGGCGGCCGCGTCGAGGCCACCGCCGGCGAGCAGGCTGCGCCGCGCCCTGGGGCGGGGCCGGAGCTTGAGGGCCACCTGGGCGATCACCCCGAGGCAGCCGAGCGACCCGGTGACCAGGCGGGGCAGGTCGTAGCCGCTGACGTTCTTGACCGTGCGGGCGCCGCCCCTGACCTCGCGCCCGTCGCCGGTGACGAGCTCGACCTCCAGGACCGAGTCGCGCACCGGGCCGACTCGCAGCCTCCGCGGCGAGGACGCCGCCGCCGCGACGACCCCGCCGACGGTCGCCCCCGCCGGGGCGTCGACCGGCCACTCCTGGCCGTGCTCGGCCAGGGTCGCGTCGAGCGCCTCGCAGGTCATCCCCGCCTCGACCACCGCGACCATCTCCGCCGGCGCGTAGTCGACCAGGCGGTCCATGGCGGTCACCGTCAGGCCCGCGTCGACCTGGGTGGGGTTGCCCTTGGCGAGGTGGGTCCGCCCGCCGACCACCAGCAGCCGGCGGCCGCGCCGGCTGGCGTCGCGCAGCGCCGCGGCCAGCTCGGCGCGTGAGGCCGGCGCGATCAGATCCACGACCCCTCCGGCAGCCGCGCCACCGCCGCGCCAAGCTCGCCGACCCGGTCGAGGGCGAAGTCGCCGCAGCGGGCGCCGGCCGGCAGGACCTTCTGCGGGTTCATGCGCCGCTCCGGGTCGAACGCGCCGCGGGCGCAGTCCTGGGCGGCGAGGTCGTCGGGGCCGAAGGCGAGCGGCATCAGGTCGCGCTTCTCCAGGCCGATGCCGTGCTCGCCGGAGAGCGCGCCGCCGGCCTCGAGGCAGACCCGCACGATCTGGTCGGAGGCGGCGAGGACCCGCTCGAGGATCCCCGGCTCGGCGCGGTCGAACACCAGCAGCGGGTGCAGGTTGCCGTCGCCGGCGTGGAACATGTTCACCGCAACCAGCCGGTGCCGGGTGACGATGTCGTCGACGCGGGCGAGCACCTCGGCCAGGCGGGAGCGGGGCACCACCGTGTCGTGCAGGTAGTAGTGCGGGGCGATGGCGGCCACCGCCCCGAGCGCGCTCTTGCGCCCCTTCCACAGCCGCGCCCGCTGGGCGTCGTCGCGGGCGCGCTGCACGCTGCCGGCGTGGTTGGCGCGGGCCAGCTCCTCGATCCGGGCGGCCTCGGCCGCCACCCCGCCGGGCAGCCCGTCGACCTCGACCAGCAGCACCGCCGCGGCCTCGGTGGGGTAGCCGGCCTGCGCGAACGGCTCGATCACGGCGATCGCCCGGTGGTCCATCAGCTCCATCGCCGCCGGGATGATCCCCGCGGCGACCACCGCGGTCACGGTGGCCGCGGCGTCGGCCACGGTCGGGAAGCCGAGCAGCAGGGTCTGCACCGCCGGCGGCAGGGGCGTGAGGCGGACGCAGACCGCCGTCACCACGCCGAGGGTGCCCTCGCTGCCCACCACCAGGCCGCGCAGGTCGAGCCCTGGCGCCTCCGGCGCCTCGGAGCCGAGCGCCACCACCTCGCCGTCGGGCAGCACCAGCTCGACCGCGAGCACGTGGTTGGAGGTGATGCCGTAGGCCAGGCAGTGCGGGCCGCCGGCGTTGGTGGCGACGTTGCCGCCGATGCTCGAGGTCTGCTGCGAGGACGGGTCGGGCGCGAAGCTGAGCCCGAGCGGTGCGAGCCTGCGGTTGAGGTCGAGGTTGAGGACGCCTGGCTCCACCCAGGCCAGGCGGTCGGCGGCGCGGACCTCGATCACCCGGTCCATCTTGGTGGTGACCACCACCAGGGCGTTCCCGACCGGGGTGGCGCCACCGGCCAGCCCCGTGCCGGAGCCGCGCGGGACCACCGGCAGGTCGTAGGCGGCGGCCACCTCCAGGCAGGCCTCGACCTGGTCGCGGCTGGTGGGGAAGGCGACCAGGGCGCAGTCGCCCTCCAGCATGGAGGCGTCGCGCCGGTACAGCGCCCGCGCCAGCGGCTCGGCGAGGACGCCTTCCGGGCCGAGCACGCGGGCCAGGTCGCGCCGCGCCCGCTCGACGCCGGCGGGAAGGTCCCTTGCTCCCGGCACGCCACCCCCTGACGTCCACCGCGTGGGATGTCGCCTCCGCCGAGCATCGTACCCGCCCCCGCGGCGCGCGCCGCCGCGCCTGCCGCTATCTTGAAGCGACGCGAGTGCCGGCAGGCGAGGAGCGGGTGGCCGTCCACGGACACGCAGGCGAGCCGGACCAGGCCCGGTGGGGGCGCGCGGCGCCGCCCGGGCGGCCGGCGCGCGTGGCCGCCTCGCGCTGGTCGTTCCCCGAGCCGGAGCTGGCCGGGCCCGGCGGGGTGGTCGGGATCGGCGCCGACCTCGAGCCCGAGACCCTGGTCCACGCCTACCGGCAGGGCATCTTCCCCTGGCCGCACCCGGGGACGCCGCTGCCGTGGTTCTCGCCCGACCCGCGTGGCGTGCTTCCCCTCGACGAGCTGCGCGTCTCCCGCTCGCTGCGGCAGCGGCTGCGCCGCTGCGGCTGGCAGACCACCGTCGACGAGGCGTTCGACCAGGTGATCGAGGCCTGCGCCGAGCGCGGGGACGACGAGGAGACCTGGATCACCGCGCGCATGCGGGCGGCCTACCGGCGCCTGCACCGCCTCGGCTGGGCGCACAGCCTGGAGGTCTGGGACGGGGCCACGCTCGTCGGTGGGCTCTACGGCCTCGGGCTGGGCGGCGTGTTCACCGGGGAGTCGATGTTCCACCGGGCCTCCGACGCCTCCAAGGTCGCCCTGGTCGACCTCGTGGCGCGCTTCGCGGAAGTTGGTGGGCTGCTGATCGACGTGCAGCTGGTCACCTCGCACCTTGCCAGCCTGGGCGCGCGCGAGCTGCCGCGCCGCGACTACCTGGCCCTGCTGCGCCAGGTGCGGGACGATCCGGTACGGCTGGCCGAGGAGCGCCGGCCGGTCGCGCGCCTCGCCCCCGCCGGCGAGGCCGAGGAGGTGCACCAGTGAGTGGGGACGTGTTCGAGGCGCTGGCCGCTGCCCGGCGCGAGGGGCGCGGGGTGGTCATGGGGACCACCGTGCGGATCGAGGGCGACCCGCCGTCGGCGCCCGGCAACCGGGCGCTGTTCGCCGCGGACGGGGCGCTGCTGGCGGGAACGATCGGCTGCAACGGGCTCGACCGGCGCGGCGGCAGGGACGGCCGCGACCTGCTCGCCGCCGGGGAGCGCTCGGGGCTGCGCCGTTACACCAGCTTCGAGGGCGAGCCGGGGGAGGGCGTCGTCGAGGTCTTCCTGGAGGCGTTCGGCGGCCAGCCGCGGCTGCTGGTGGGCGGCGACGGGCCGGTGGCCGACGGCCTGGCCGCGCTCGGGACGCTGGTCGGCCGCGCGGTCGAGGCCGCAGCGCCGGGCTCGGCCGAGTTCGAGGCGTCGGCCCGCGCGCTCGGCCCCGACGACGCGCTGGTCTTCGTCGACCACGACGACCCGGCACTGGTCCCCTCGGTGACGCTCGCGCTCCGCGGCCAGGTGGGCTACGTCGGGGTGATGGGCAGCCGCAGGCACACCCCGGGGTTCGTGGCCGAACTGCGCGCGGCAGGGCTCGACCTGCGCCGGCTGCACAGCCCTACCGGGCTGGACATCGGCGCCAAGGTCCCGCCGGAGATCGCCCTGTCGATCATGGCCGAGGTCTTGGCCGCGACGCGCGGCCGCGCTGGCCAGAGCCTGGACATCGTGGCCGACGGCGAGGGACGGAACCAAGGGAACTGAAGAGCCCCGAGTGGCCCGGAGTCCTCACGTCCGCGACTCCTCGGCTCCCTCGGGGCTCTCCATCCCCGAACGGCACCCGCCGAGCCCACCCGCGCAGGAAGGCCCGGTCCGCCGCGATCGTCCGCACGGACGACCCCGACGATATCGCCCTGATCCCGGGAGGAGACCAGGGCGCTCGGCCCGGCGCCAACAACGCCCGGCCTACCGTTCCGCGGCACGAGAGCAGAAGGCAGGCTGCCGTGCCACGGCAGGACTATTCCAGAATGACCAGTACGTGGTCAATCCCCAGTTTCCCTCCGATACGCCTCGGACGCCTTCGTACCTGCCGAGTTGCCTCGGATCCGACTAGTACGAGTTGACCATGGAGGGAGGGGGTAAGGGTCGGTCCCGGTTTGGCTCACGGGACTGGCTAGGCACCCGAACGAGACCTCTAACGCGCACCTGCGCAAAGAGGATTTCTGCGCAAAGAAGGGTTTATACTGCCGTAACCCTCCCTACGTAGACGTTCCCCGCCTGCGGCCCTGGCCGCCTCCCCCGGTTCGAGATGGCTCATAGCGCGGTCCCGCAGGGTTGCCGCCGTGTGCGGCCGACGGTGCTCGCCGTCGTGCTCTGCCTTGCGCTCGGCGCCTGCACCGGGCGGCTGCGGACCGGCGCGGAAGCGGCGTCGAGCTGCGACGGGCCCAGCACCACCGTGACCGTGCTGGCCGCTCCCGGCGACTTCTCCGAGCAGCTCCAGGCCAGGGCCACCGCGTTCATGGGCAGCGACCCACATGTCGGCGGCCGCTGCGTCCGCGTCGTGGTCACCAGCAAGGCCCCGGGCGCCGCCGTCGAGGCGTTCGACCGAGGTTGGGACCCCCGGGCCGACGGGCCCGCCCCCGACGTCTGGTCGCCGTCGAGCTCCGCCTGGGTGTGGCTGCTGCAGGACCAGCTCGACGAGGCCGGGAAGCACAGCCCGGTGGTCGGCCGGCCCAGCGCGATCGCCACGTCGCCGATGGTGATCGCCATGCCGCGGCCGATGGCGCGCGCGCTGGGCTGGCCCAAGGCCCGGATCGGCTGGTCCGAGCTGCTCGGCCTGGCCAGCTCGAGGAAGGGCTGGGGCGAGTTCGGCCATCGCGAGTGGGGCGGGTTCAAGCTCGGCAAGACCAACCCGAACCTCTCCGACTCCGGCCTGGCGGCGACCCTCACCGCCTACTTCGCGGCCACCAACCGCAGCGCCAGCCTCAGCGCCCGGAACGTGAGGGACCTGGCCACGCGCCGTTTCGTGGCCGGCGTGGAGCAGTCGGTCGAGCGCTACGGCGACAGCGACGCGAGCTTCCTCGCCGGCCTGCGCCGCGCCGACGACCAGGGAAGGGCGCTCTCCTACGTCTCCGCGGTGGTCACCGAGGAGCGCATGGTCTGGCAGTACGACCAGGGCAACCCGAGCGGCGACCCGGCGATGCTCGGGCGCCGGCCGAAGCCCAAGGTGCCGCTGGCGGCGATCTACCCCAAGGAGGGGACGCTGCTGGCCGACCACCCCTACGCCCTCCTCACCACCGACCCGACGAAGCGCGCCGCCGCCGAGCGCTTCCGGGCCTACCTGCAGAGCGACGAGGCGCAGCAGGCGCTGCAGCGCGACGGCTTCCGCAACCGCCAGGTGGAGGCGGGCGGGCTGCTCGGCGAGGACGGCGGCATCCTCCCCGACCAGCCCAAGGTGGTCATGCCGCTACCCGACCCGGAGGTCATCGACCTGGTCCTGAAGGGCTGGCCGGGGCTGCGCACGCGCGGCAACGTGCTCGCCCTGGTCGACGTGTCGGGCTCGATGAACCAGCCGGTGCCGGGGAGCGGGGTCAGCAAGCTGACCCTGGCGAAGCGGGCGATCAGGGACTCGCTCGGCCTGTTCACCGACGACGACCAGCTCGGGCTGTGGCAGTTCTCCGACCAGGCCAGCGGCCCGGGCGGCTGGAAGGAGCTGGTCCCGGTCGGGCCGCTGCGCGCGCCCTTCCACGGCGGCGTCAAGCGCGAGGTGATCCCGCGCAGCGTCGACGGCCTCAGGGCGGCGGGCGGGACGGCGCTGTACGACAGCGTCCTGGCCGCCTCGCGGGCACTGCGGCAGCGCTACCAGCCCGACGCGGTCAACCTCCTGCTGGTGATCAGCGACGGGGTCGATTCCAACCCCCGCACGATCGGCCTGCCCGCGCTGCTCGCCAGGCTGCAGGGCGAGCAGGGCAGCCGGCGGGTGCGGATCGTCACGATCGCCTACGGCCCACGCCCTCGAGACCTTCGCCAACTACGGCTACCGCAAGGTGCGGTCGAACGTCACCGTCAAGGTCGACACCGTCCCGGTGGCCAACTGGCACAACGCCATCTTCCGGCAGTTCGCGGCGAAGCGAACCAACTTCGACGTCGCCGTGCTCGACAGCCAGGACATCGGCGGCGCCGTCAGCGGCGGGCACGTGCTGGACGTCACCAACTTCGCCCGCGCCAACATCGACCTGCAGGCCTTCGACTCCTTCCTGCTGGCCGCGTACGGCCAGTACCCGCAGACGGTCACCGGCAAGCTCGACGAGAACGCCCGCATCTACGGCCTGCCCCTGCTCGGTGACGCCTGGGTGATGGTCTACCGCAAGGACCTCGTCGGCCAGGCCGCGCCGACCACCTTCGACGGCATGCTGGACGTGGCGCAGGCCTGCCAGCGGCGCAACCACGCCAAGGGGGTCTGGGGGCTGACCTTCCACATGGCCAACGACAACGACGCCGCCGCCGTCACCTACGACACCGTCAACGGCGTCTACGGCGGGCAGATCTGGGACCCCACCACCAAGCGGGTCGACGGGGTGATCAACGACGCCGCCGGCCGCCGCGCGATGGACGTGCTGGTCGGGCGGATGCGCCCGATGACCGCGCCGGCCTGGTCCAACGACGACGTCGACGAGGTCAACCAGCGCATCGGCCAGGGCAAGGCCTGCATCGGCTTCAACTGGCTGACCTCCGTCACCGCCCTCCTCGACCCCAAGACGTCGCGGCTCGGCCGCTCCAAGGACGAGATCCTGGCGAAGCTCGGCTTCGCCCCGGTGCCCGGCCAGGTCGCCAACCCGGTGCCGCTCGGCGGCATGGGCATGCACGTCTCCGCCCACACCACCCCGGCGCAGCAGGCCGAGGCGCTGAGCTTCATCAAGTGGTTCGAGCGCTCGGACACCCAGCGCGCCTGGGCGGTGGTCGGGGGCATCCCCGCGCGGAGCGACGCGCTCCACTCGCCCGAGTTCCTCAGCGCCGCGCCCTGGAACAAGGTCTACGCCGACTCGGTCCCGCGCCTGCGCGACTACTGGAACGTGCCCCAGTACGCCAGGCTGCTCAGCATCCAGAACGCCAACGTCAACGCGGCCCTGACCGGCGCGGAACCGCCCCAGGTGGCGCTCGACACCATCGCCAAGGAGCAGCAGCGCATCTTCGACGGGACCGGCTGACGGCCTCAGCCCTTGGTGGCGCCGAGCGTGAGCCCGCGCACGAACTGGCGCTGCAGGGTGAAGTAGACGATCAAGGTCGGGATCGCCGCCAGCAGGGCGCCGGCGGCGAGCAGGTTGAGGTCGGTGAAGTACACGCCCTTGAGGTTGTTGAGGGCGGAGGTGATCGGCCGCTTGTCGCCGCTCTGCATCAGCACCAGCGCCCAGAAGAAGTCGTTGTAGACGAAGATGAACTCGAGCGTGGCCAGCGCCGCCAGCGCCGGCCGGCACAGTGGCAGCACGATCTTCCAGTACTGGCGCCACACCGAGGCGCCGTCGCACAGGGCCGCCTCGGTCAGCTCCTGCGGGATGGTGCGCATGTAGTTGGACAGCACGAAGGTGCAGAAGCCTGACTGGAAGGCCACGTGGATGGCGATGATGCCGAGGTAGGAGTCGTACAGCGTGCCCGACTCGCTGAGCCAGTAGGGCAGCGGGATCAGCAGGAACATGCGGTACAGCGGGGTGATGATCACCTGCTGCGGCAGCAGGTTGCCGGCGGTGAACACGATCAGCAGGGCGACGTTGAACTTCCAGCTGAAGCGCGACACGGCGAAGGCGACGAACGAGGCGAGCAGCAGCGTCAGCAGCACCGCCGGCACGGTCACGATCAGCGTGTTCCAGTAGTAGGGGGGCAGCGGGGCGTTGCGCCAGGCCGCGGTGAAGTTGGAGAACCCCAGCTTGCCCGGGAGCGAGACGTAGCCGCGCACGGCGGTGTCGGCGTACGGCCGCAGCGAGGTGTAGACCGCCCACACCAGCGGCGCGAGCCAGACCAGGCTGGTCGTGATCAGGAAGGCGTGCAGCAGCACGCGGGCCGGGCGGATGCGCCGGCGCCGGTGGCGCGCCGTGGCCACCTGCACCCGTGGGGCGGCGCGGGCGAGGTCGGTGCCGGCGGCGGCCATCAGGTACGCGTCCCCTCGGAGAAGCTGCCGCGGAAGTAGACCACCAGGTAGGGGATGATGAACACGAGCGAGACCACCAGCAGGATCACGGCCAGCGTCGAGCCGAAGCCGATGCGGCTGGCCTCCCCGACGATGTTGTTGGTGACCAGCACCGACAGCAGCTCGAGCCCGTTGGTGCCCTTGTTGATGATGTAGACGATGTCGAAGGCGCGCAGCGACTCGATCACCGTGACGACGCCGACGACCACGTTGATCGGCTTCAGCGCGGGGAAGACCACGCGGCGGAACGACTGCCACTCGTTGGCGCCGTCGATCGCGGCGGCTTCCCTCAGGGATGGATCCACGCTCTTCAGGCCCGCCAGGTACAGGATCATGATGTAGCCGACGTGGCGCCAGCTCGCCGCGACCAGCACCGCCCAGAGGTTGAGCTTCGGGTCACCCAGCCAGTCGATCAGGTTGCCCTGCTCGGTGCGGCCCAGCAGGTTGTTGATCAGGCCCTGGTCGGGCGCGTAGATGAGCTGCCAGATGAAGCCGACGATCGCCAGCGACAGCACCACCGGCAGGAACAGGACGCCCTGGTACAGGCGCGAGCCACGCAGCTTCTTGTCGAGCTGGACGGCCAGGAACAGGCCGAAGGTGGTCGGGATGACGACGAAGAAGACCAGCCAGATGATGTTGTGCTGGACCGCCGGCCAGAACGGCGGGTAGATGGTGAAGATCTGGCGGTAGTTCAGGGTGCCGATCCACTGGATGGTGTCGAGGCCGCCGATGCCGTCCCAGCGGGCGAACGACAGCGCGATCGAGGCGAGCGCCGGCACCCAGACGAAGCCGACGTGCAGCAGCGTCGGGATGCCGACCATCAGGGTCAGCACCAGCTTGTCGCGGCGGGTCAGCAGACGGCGGCGCCGGCGGGTGGCACCCGCCGGCAGCGCCCTACGTACGACGGCCACGCCTCAGCCCGCGAAGATGGACTTCTTCTGGTCCTCGATCTTCTTGGTCAGGCCGGCGACGTCGTTGGGGTTGCGGAGGAAGGTCTGCAGCGACGGGATCATCACCGTGGAGGCGAAGTCCGGCCGCGTGTCGCGGTCGAGGAACTGCGAGATGTGGCTCGCCGAGCCGATCAGCTCGACCGCCTTCTTCTGCAGGTTGCTGTAGCCCGAGGCGTCGGCCTTGGTGTTGGCGGCGATGTTGTTGGGGTCGGACTTGAGGTAGGTCCCGACCGCCTCGGTGCCCGCCAGGTACTCGAGCAGCTTCTTGGCGCCGTCCTCGTTCTTGAGCTTCTTGGAGAGCATGAAGCCGTCGATCGGCGCCTCGACCGTGTCGGTGCCGACCGTCGAGTCGACCTCGGGGAAGGCGAAGAAGTCGAGGTCGTCCTTTGCCGCGCCCTGGAACTGCTGGCCGACGAACATGCCCAGGATGTACATGCCGGCCTTCTTGTCTGCCAGGCTCTTGGCCGCCTCCTCCCAGGTGCGGCCGAGCGCGCCCTGCTGCTGGTAGGGGACCAGCTCGCGCCAGGTGTCGAAGACCTTGGTGACCTTGGCGTCGGTCCACGACTCCTTGCCGCCCATCAGGTTGATGTGGAAGTCGTAGCCGTTGAGGCGCATGTTCAGGTAGTCGAAGGTGCCCATCGCCGGCCAGCCTTCCTTGTCGGCGAAGGCGAGCGGGACCAGGCCGTCCTTCTGCATCTGCTTGGCCAGGGCGATGAAGTCGTCCCAGGTCTTGGCGGGCTGGTAGCCGCCCTTCTCGAAGACGCTCTTCCGGTAGAAGACCGCCCACGGGTAGTAGTAGAAGGGGATGAAGTACTGCTTGCCGTCCAGGCCGGTGGAGGCCGCCTTGAGCGCGTCGGTGAAGTTGCCGCCGACCTTCTCCCAGACGTCGGAGATCGGGGTGGCGAGGCCGCGCTGGGCGAAGAACTGCATGCGGTAGCCGGCGAACCACATGAACATGTCGTCCGGCCTGCCCTGCAGGTAGCTGTTGATCTGCTCCTGGAAGGTGGTGTGGTCGACGGTGTTGACCTTGGCGGTGAGGCCGGTGGCCTTCTCGAAGCCGGCGAAGACCTCCTGGTAGGCCTTCTTGGGAACCGCGTCCGACGCGTTGGAGCCGACGGTCACCTCCTTGGACGCCGTGCCGCCGCCCCCGCCGCCGCCCTTGTCGGAGCCGCAGCTCGCCACGGCCACGCCGGCGCCCGCCACGCCGAGGACCCTGAGAAGGTCGCGCCGGCTCAGTTGCAGTCCCGATCCGCTGGAAGAAATGCCTGAGCGGGCCATGGCGCCTCCTTGGCGTGGCTGCTCGTTCGAGCACGTCTGAACGTGATCGAACAACTTAGCTCAGTATCTCATCGCTCATGGCAGACCCTGTCAAGGCTGGACAATACCTGACCAGGTCTGGTGAGACGTTGTTGAGTTGTGGGAGGATGTGATCGAGACTGAGCTGCTCAACCGGAGGCGGACGTGGACGGCAACCCCCTTGGGCGCTCCCCGCGCTGCGGCTAGGCTGATCAGATGCTCGCCAAACAGCGTCAGGCCGTGATCCTCGAGGAGGTCCGGCGCCGTGGCGGTGTGCGCGTCAGCGACCTCACCGAGCTGCTGCAGGTCTCCGACATGACCATCCGCCGGGACCTCGACGTGCTCGCCGGGCGCGGCCTGGTCGACAAGGTCCACGGCGGCGCCACCGCGGTGACCGAGCGCAGCACCCACGAGCCAGGGTTCGAGGCGAAATCCCTGCGCGAGCAGGCCGAGAAGGAGGCCATCGCCGACCTGGCGGCGACCCTGGTCCGCCCGGGCAACGCGGTCGGCCTGACCGCGGGCACCACCACCTGGACCCTTGCCCAGCGCCTGACCGAGGTGCCCGGCCTCACCGTGGTCACCAACTCGATCCAGGTGGCCGAGGTCTTCTACCAGAGCGACGGCGTCGAGCAGACGGTGGTCCTCACCGGCGGCCTGCACACCCCGTCGGACGCCCTGGTGGGGCCGGTGGCGGTGGCGTCGATCCGCGCCCTCAACCTCGACCTGCTGTTCATGGGCGTGCACGGCATGGACGCGCGCGCCGGCTTCTCCACCCCGAACCTGATGGAGGCCGAGACCGACCGGGTGATGGCGAGGGCCGCCCGGAGGGTGGTGGTGGTCGCCGACCACACCAAGTGGGGCACCATCGGGCTCAGCTCGATCCTCGCGCTCGACGAGGCGGACGTGCTGGTCAGCGACGAGCTGCTCGATGAGGAGGCCCGCCGGGTGCTGGCCGAGAACGTGGGCGAGCTGCTGATCGCCCCGCTCGGCGCGCGGGCCGCCGCCGAGCGGTGACCACCGCTCGGTGAGGGGAGGGCCATGAGGGCCACCAAGACGCCGACCAAGCTGGCCGACGGCCGCGAGCTGATCTACTACGACGAGCAACCCGGCGTCGACCGCTCGGCCGAGGACCAGCGCGACCTCGGCGCCACCCAGACCAGCTCCGAGATCCGCTACGACCAGCTGCTCGACCAGTGGGTGGTGATCGCGAGCCACCGCCAGGAGCGGACCCACCTGCCCCCGACCGACCAGTGCCCCCTGTGCCCGTCGAAGCCCGGTCACCTCACCGAGATCCCCGCGTCCGACTACGACGTGGTGGTGTTCGAGAACCGCTTCCCCTCCCTCGCCCAGGACCTGCCGGCGCTCGAGGCGGCCGCCGGCGGCCCGTTCGTGCGCCGGCCCGGGCTGGGGCGTTGCGAGGTGGTCTGCTTCACCTCTGACCACGAGGCCTCGTTCGCCCAGCTCAGCCCCTACCGCGTCGAGACGGTGATCGAGGTGTGGAGCGACCGGATGGCGGAGCTGTCCCAGCTCGGCGGCGTCGAGCAGGTGTTCGTGTTCGAGAACCGGGGCGAGGAGATCGGCGTCACCCTCTCCCATCCCCACGGCCAGATCTACGCGCTGCCGTTCGTGCCGCCGCGGACCTTGCGCACGCTGCGCTCCGCCCAGCGCCACCGCGACCAGACCGGCGCCTGCCTGTTCTGCGCGGTGCTCGCCGCCGAGCGTGCCGCGCGCGTGCGGGTGGTCGCCGAGACCGAGCGCTGGGTCGCGTTCGTGCCCCACGCCGCGCGCTGGCCGTTCGAGGTGCACGTCTACCCGCGCCGGCACCTTCCCGACCTGCCCGCCCTCGACGACGCCGAGCGCACCGAGCTGGCACTGCTCTACATCGACGTGCTGCGCCGCTTCGACGGCGTCTTCGGCACGAAGATGCCCTACATCGCCGCCTGGAACCAGGCACCGGTCCACGCCGACCGCGACCTCGCCCACCTCTACCTGCAGGTGTTCTCCATCCGCCGGGCGCCGGGCAAGCTCAAGCACCTGGCGGGCAGCGAGTCCGGCGCCGGCGTCTGGATCAACGACATCGCCCCCGAGCGCGCCGCCGAGCAGCTCCGCGCCGCCACGGCGTGACCCGGCAGGTAGCCTGTAGCTGGATGCCTCGCACCTGGAGCCAGGCCGGTCATGCGCGCCCCGCCGCCCCGGATCACCAACCTCGCCCTGCTGGCGGCGCTGTTGGTCGCGTTCGCCAGCGGTATCGGGGCGGTCGCCGCCGGGACGGCGTCGGGGCGCTGGGTCGCGGTCGTCCACGGGGTCGTCGGCGTGGCGGTGGTGCTGCTGGTCCCGTGGAAGTCGATGATCGTCCGGCGCGGCCTGCGCCGCGCCCGCCCCAGCCGCTGGGCGTCGCTGCTGCTCGCCGCGCTCGCGATCACCGCGCTGCTCGCCGGCCTCGGCTCCGCCAGCGGCCTGCTGCAGTCCGTGGGCGGCTTCCGCGGCATCTGGATCCACGTCGCGGCCGCCCTCGCGCTGCTGCCGCTGGTGGTCTGGCACGTGCTCGCGCGGCCGGCCCGTGCCAGCCGGATGGACCTGTCCAGGCGCACCCTGCTGCGGGCGGGCACGCTCGTCGCGGCCGCCGCCGGCGCCTACGTCGCCACCACGGCGGTGGTCCGCGCCGCCGGGCTGCCGGGCGCGGGCCGCCGCTTCACCGGCTCCTACGAGGCCGGCTCGTTCGACCCCGCCGCGATGCCGACCACCAGCTGGATCGACGACGTGCCGCCCGAGGTCGACCCGGCCAGCTGGCGCCTGGTCGTCGCCGACGCCGCCGGCGAGCGCGAGCTCTCGCTCGACGAGCTCTCCCGCCACGACGTGCGCCTGCGCGCGACCCTGGACTGCACCAGCGGCTGGTACGCGCACCAGGACTGGGCGGGCGTGCCGGTCGCGGCGCTGCTGCGCGGCACCGGCGGGGCGCGGAGCCTGCACGTCCACTCCGTCACCGGCTACTGGATCAGCTTCCCGGTCGGCGACCTCGACCGGCTGCTGCTCGCCACCCGCGCCGGCGGCGCCCAGCTCTCGGTCGCCCACGGCTTCCCGGTGCGGCTGGTCGCCCCCGGCCGCCGCGGCTTCTGGTGGGTCAAGTGGGTCGACCGCATCGAGCTGCGGTCGACCCCATGGTGGTGGCAGCCGCCGTTCCCGGTCACCTGATCGGGGCTCCTGCCCTTGACACGTCCAGGCGGCTCGCGGTGGCATGGCCCACATGCCACCACCAGACGGCAGCGCCACGACCGAGGTGGCGACGCCGCAGCCGTTGCCGCTGCAGCGCTCGCTGTTCGAGATTCCCGACGACGTCGCCTACTTCAACTGCGCCAGCATGGCGCCACAGCTCGTGGCGGCCCGCGAGGCGGTTGGGGCCGCCCTGGAGCGGCGCGCCCACCCGTGGCTGATCCGCGGCGAGGACTGGTTCACCGAGGCGGAGGAGCGGCGCACGCTGTTCGCCCGGCTCGCCGGCGTCGACGCCGGCGGCGTGGCGCTGGTGCCCGCGACCAGCTACGGCCTCGCGGTCGCGGCCGCCAACCTCGGCGCCGGCCCGGGCTGGCGCGTCCTGGTCCTGGCCGAGGAGTTCCCCTCGAACTACTTCACCTGGCAGCGCTTCACCCGGCGCACCGGCGCGAGCCTCGTCACCATCGCGCGCGAGGGCGGCCAGTCCTGGACCGACGCGATCCTCGGCGCGCTCGACGATCGCACCGCCGTCGTGGCCGCGCCCGCCGTCCACTGGACCGACGGGGCGGCGGTCGACCTGGTGGAAGTGGCCGAGCGCGCACGCGCGGTCGGCGCCGCCCTGGTGGTGGACGCCAGCCAGTCGCTCGGTGCGATGCCGCTCGACCTTTCCGCCATCCGGCCGGACTACCTGGTCGCGGTCGGCTACAAGTGGCTGCTCGGCCCCTTCGCCCTGGGCTACCTGTACGTCGCCGAGCCGCACCGGGAGGGCCTGCCGCTCGAGGAGAACTGGATCTCGCGCCTGGGCTCGGACGACTTCGCCAGCCTCGCCGGCTACGAGGACCGCTACCAGCCGGGCGCGCGCCGCTTCGACGTCGGGCAGCGCACCCACTTCGAGACGACCGCGATGGCGATCGTGGCGCTGCGCCAGCTGCTCGACTGGGGCATCCCCCGCCTGGCCGCCACCCTGCGGCGCACCACCGACCAGATCGAGCGGGAGCTCCGCGCCCACGGCCTCACCCTGACCTCGCAAGACCGCGGCCCCCACATGCTCGGCGTCCACCTGCCCGAGGGGGCTCGGCCACGCGTCGCGGCGGCGCTCGCCGAGGCCAACGTCTACGCCGCGCTCAGGGGTCCGGCGCTGCGGGTCTCGCCGCACCTGTGGACCACCGACGAGGACGTGGACCGCCTGGTCAGCGCGCTGGCCAGCGCCGTGGAGGGCTGACCGGGCCTTCCAGGGTCGCCCGTCTCATCGGTCGCAGGCGGCGAGGTCGGCGTCGGAGACCTCTCGGACGCGGCCCTGTCGCACGTCGGCGAGTGCCTTGGCCACCTGGGCGAGGTGCTCCGCCGCGTAGGCCCAGGCATCATCCTTGGGCAGGACAACTACGGGCCGCAAGGTCACGCTGCCCTGGTCGGTCACGTCGACGTCGAACTCGGTCTCGCCGGTCAGGCCAAGCCTTTGCCGGACTTCCGCGGGCAGCGTCAGCCGTCCATTGGGACTCATGGTGACGGTGCGCATGACGGGTTGCCTCCTCGATCTCGGCGGCGATGAACGCCAGCTATCCACAGATTCCCTCGGGCTACCGCTGGGAGCCGCTACTCGCCGACGGTTCCGTCGGCGAGCTCGCGGATGATGTCCAGGTGGCCAGCGTGGCGGGCGTACTCCTGCAGCACGTGGAACAGGATCCAGATCAAGGCCGGGTGGTGCTCGGGCGGGTTGAAGCCGCCGCCGGTCCTGGCCACGTCCTCGAGCTGTGCCGCGGCGACGATCTGCCTGGACCAGGCGCACTCGTCGCGGAACAGCGCCTTGACGTCGTCGGTCGTCTCCTCGGCACCGACGTGCCAGCGGCCATCGGGGCCTCGTTCGGGGCGGGGGTCGTCCACCTGCCCTGCGGCGAACCCCCAGCGGAACCAGCGCCGCTCGACGCCAGCGAGGTGCTTGAGCAGGGCCAGCGGGGTCCAGCCGGACGGCAGGCGGCTGCTCCGCAGCTCCTCCTCCGACATCCCGTCGAGCTTGCGCAGGATCGCGTCACGGTAGTAGTCGAGGTAGCCGACCAACAGCTCGCGCGGGTCGGTGAGGGTCTCTGAGGGCTCCGGCGGCGGCTCCACGGGCGTGACCATGTGCGGGAGCGTAGAAGACGGCGGGTCGCCAGGCCAGCCGGTATCCACACCTACCTGGTGCGCTCGTAGGCGAGCTGGCGCAGGCCCCACATGATCGGCCCGGTGGGCGGGCGGGCGAGGGCCTGGTCGAGGCGGTCGAGGGTGGGGTCGCCGGCGACCTCGCGGGCCTGGGGGTCGTGGCGCCAGACGGACAGGTTGGTGCGGAACATGGGGGCGGCCTGGGCGGGGTCGACCGGGTGGACGGCGACGCGGCTGCCGCGGCGGGTGAGGCCGGGTGGGTCGGGGAGGGCGTCGAGCAGCGGGCCCACCTGCAGGCGGTGGCCGCGGGCTTCCAGGACGATGGCGAGGACCCGCAGGTACCCGGCGAGCGCCGGGTCGTCCGTCCGGATCCACTCGACCTCGTCGAGCAGCAGCAGCCCGCCGGGGGCGAGCTGGCCGGCCCAGGCGGCCAGCACCGCGCCGGGGTCCTCGAGGTGGGTCAGCAGGAAGCGGGCGAACAGCAGGTCCGCCGGGCCAGTCGGCAGCGGCGTGCGGGTGACGTCGTGGACCGTGAACTCGGCGGTGGGCACGCGCACGCGTGCCAACGCCAGGAACGCGGCGGAGCTGTCCAGGCCGGCCAGGCGCATCGGTCGGACCAGCCGGGCGAGCAGCTCGGTGGTGTGGCCCGGGCCGCAGCCCAGGTCGACCGCGAGCCCGACCGGGCGGCGCGCCGCCGCCTGGAGGAACGCGCTGGTGGGCGCGTCGAACACGGCGGCGACCTGGGCCAGGCGCCGCGCCGCGGCGTCGCTGTCGCCGAACGTGTAGCGCTGGGTCACCGCCTAGAACCAGCGCTGCGTGATCACCTTCTGCTTGGTGTAGAAGCGGAACGAGTCGGTGCCGGTGGCGTGCAGGTCGCCGAGGAAGGAGTCCTTCCAGCCGGTGAACGGCAGGAACGCCATCGGTGCCGCCACGCCGATGTTGACGCCGAGCATGCCCGCCTCGATGCCCCGCCGGAACTCGCGGGCGTGCTTGCCGGAGGTGGTGAAGATCGAGGCCATGTTGCCGTAGGAGCTGCGGTTGGCGGTCGCGATCGCCTCGCCGAGGTCGCCGGCGCGGACCACCGAGAGCACCGGGCCGAACAGCTCGGTGCGCCACACGTCCATGTCCGGGGTGACGTGGTCGAGGATGCTCGGGCCGAGGAAGAACCCGTCGGAGTCGACCGCGTCGCGGCCGTCGGCCACCAGGGTGGCGCCGGCCGCCGCGCCGGCGCCGATCTGGCCGGCGAGCGCCTGCTTGCGCTCGGCCCGGATGACCGGGCCCATGTCCGTGTCCGGCTCGGTGCCCGGCCCGACCTTGAGCCGCCCGGCCTGGTCGGCCAGCTCCTTGACCAGCACGTCGCCGATCGAGCCGACCCCGACCGCCACGCTGCCGGCGAGGCAGCGCTGCCCGGCGTTGCCGAACGCCGAGGAGATCAGCGCCGGCACCGACGCCTCCAGGTCGGCGTCGTCCATCACCAGCAGGTGGTTCTTGGCGCCGCCGAGCGCCTGGACGCGCTTGCCCGCCGCCGTGCCGGCGGTATAGACGACCCGGGCGACCCGTGCCGAGCCGACGAACGAGACCGCGTCCACCCCGGGGTGCTGCAGCAGGTGGGAGACGGCCTGCTCGGCGCCGTGGACGACGTTGAAGACCCCGTCGGGCAGGCCGGCCGCGGCGAGCAGCTCGGCCAGCCGGACCGCCGACAGGGGGGTCTGCTGCGAGGGCTTGAGCACGAAGGCGTTGCCGCAGGCCAGCGCCGTCGGGATCATCCACAGCGGCACCATGTTCGGGAAGTTGAACGGCGTGATGCCGCAGACCACCCCGACCGGGAAGCGGACCAGGCGGGCGTCGATGCCGCCGGCGATCTGGTCGAGGGCGGTGCCCATCAGCAGCGTCGGCGCGCCGCAGGCGAAGTCGACCACCTCGATGCCGCGGCGGACCTCGCCGCGCGCCTCCGCGAGGGTCTTGCCGTTCTCCTTGGTGACCAGCGCGGAGACCTCCTCGAACTGGTCCTCGAGCAGGGCCTTGAAGCGGAACAGCACCTGGGCGCGGTCCGGCACCGGCGTCTCGGCCCAGCCGGGGAAGGCGGCGCGGGCGGCGTCCACCGCCTCGTCGATCTCCTCGGTGGTCGAGTAGGGCAGCTCGGCGATCGTCTGGCCGGTGGCCGGGTCGGGGATGGGATGGGCCTCGGCCGCCCGCGGCTCGCGCAGGCGGCCGGCGATGAAGCTCGGTACCCGGTCGGTCATCCGTATCCTCCTTGGATCCCGCTACAGGCCTGACCGCCCTCGGGGCAGGAACTTGCCCTGGCCGGGCGTGGCGAGCAGCTTGCCGTCCTCGACCAGGATGGCGCCGCGCTGCATCACGACCTCGGGCACGCCCCGCACCGAGCGGCCCTCGTAGCAGGAGTAGTCGACGTTCATGTGGTGGGTGGTGGCCGAGAGCACCCGCTCGGCCTCCGGGTCGAAGACCACGATGTCGGCGTCGGAGCCCGGCGCGATGGTGCCCTTGCGCGGCCACAGGCCGAACAGCTTCGCCGGGGCGGTCGCCACCAGCTCCACGAAGCGGTTCAGCCCGATGTTCCCGGCGCGGACGCCGCCGTCGTAGATCAGGGTGAAGCGGTCCTCGACCCCGGGCAGCCCGTTGGGGATCTTGGAGAAGTCGCCCCGCCCGAGGATCTTCTGCTCCTTGTAGTCGAACGGGCAGTGGTCGGTGGAGACCACCTGCAGGTCGTCCTGGCGCAGCCCCTTCCACAGCTCGTCCTGGTGCGAGGCCGGCCGCAGCGGCGGGGAGCAGACGAACTTGGCCCCCTCGAAGCCCTCCCTGGCGAGGTCGTCCAGGCTCAGGAACAGGTACTGCGGGCAGGTCTCCGCCAGCGTCGACAGGCCGCGATCGCGCGCCTCGCGCACCGCGTTCAGCGCGTCGGCCGAGGACAGGTGGACGATGTAGACGGCCACCCCGGCCAGCTCGGCGAGGGCGACCGCGCGGTGCACCGCCTCGCCCTCCATCGACGCGGGGCGGGTGAGGCCGTGGTTGATCGGGTCGGTCCTGCCCTCGGCCAGGTAGCGCTCCACCAGCACGTCGATCGGGCCGCCGTTCTCGGCGTGCAGCATGATCAGCCCGCCGTTGTCGGAGCTGCGGCCCATCGCGCGGAACAGCGAGGCGTCGTCCACCATGAACACGCCCGGGTACGCCATGAACAGCTTGAACGAGGTCACGCCGTGCTCGACCAGGGCGTCCATGTCAGCGAGGGTCTGCTCGGTGACCTCGCGCACGATCATGTGGAAGCCGTAGTCGATGTGGGCCTTGGCGGCCGCCTTGGCGTGCCAGCGTTCCAGGCCCGACTGCAGCGACTCGCCGTAGTCGTGCAGGGCGAAGTCGACGATGGTGGTGGTCCCGCCCCAGGCGGCCGCCGCCGTGCCGGTGGCGAAGTCGTCCGAGGCGAAGGTCCCGCCGAACGGCAGCTCCATGTGGGTGTGGACGTCGATGCCGCCGGGCATCACGTAGCGCCCGGTCGCGTCGACCACCCGGTCGGCCGTCGTTCCCAGGTCGACGCCGACGGCCGCCACCGTCTCGCCGTCGACCAGCACGTCGGCCTTGGTCGTGTCCGTCGCGGTCACGACCGTGCCGCCCTTGATGAGGGTCCGCACGCGCTCCACCTCCCGCTGCTCGTGTTCCTGGTCGCTCAGGAGCCTTCGGCCGCCCGCACCGCGGCCCGGACCGTCTCGACCGCCTGGCCGACGTCGGCTTCGGTCACGCTCAGTGGCGGGGCCAGGCGCAGCGTGTTGCCGTACAGCCCGCCCTTGCCGACCAGCAGGCCGCGTTCCCGGCAGTGCTCCATCACGCGGCCGGCGGCGGCGGCGTCCGGCTCCTTGGTGCCCCGGTCGGCGACCAGCTCGACGCCGACCATCAGGCCCTTGCCGCGCACCTCGCCGACGCTGGCCGACTCGGTCTCCAGCGGCTTGAGCCCCTCCATCAGCACCTTGCCCATGCGCGCCGCGTTGGCCTGCAGGTCCTCGCGGCGGATGTGGTCGAGGTTGGCAACGGCATAGGCGGTGGTGATGGGGCTGCCGCCGAAGGTGGAGATGTGGTTGGCACGCAGCGAGTCGACCCAGTCGGCGCGGGCGACCACGCCGCCGATGGCCATGCCGTTGCCGAGCCCCTTGGCCATCACGATCGCGTCGGGCCGGACCCCGTAGCTCTCGATGCCCCAGAACGCCTCGCCGGTGCGCCCGAAGCCGGTCTGCACCTCGTCGGCGATCAGGGGGATGCCGAACTCGTCGAGGATCGACTTGACGATGCGGAAGTACTCCGGCGGGGGAGTGACGAAGCCGCCGACCCCCTGGATCGGCTCGGCGATCATCGCCGCCGGCGCCCCGGTGGTGGTCGTCTCGATCACGTTGCGCAGGTCCTCGGCGCACGCGACGCCGCAATCGGGGTACTTCAACCCCAGCGGGCAGCGGTAGCAGTAGGGGTTGAGCGCGTAGGAGACCTGGAACGGGCTGTAGGACGAGGCCGACCAGTTCTTCTGCCCGGTGATGCCGATCGCCGCGAAGGAGCGGCCGTGGTAGGAGTTGCGCAGCGCGATGACCTCGTTGGAGCGCCGCAGGCTGGTGGCGAACAGCAGCGCCGCCTCGTTGGCCTCCGACCCCGAGGTGGTGAAGAAGGCCTTGGCGGGCGGGTCGACCGGGGCCAGCTCGACCAGCCGCTCGGCCAGCTCCACCATGGAGCGGATCAGGTACAGCGTCGAGGTGTGGTTGAGCCGCTCGGCCTGGTCCTTGAGCACCGGGGTCAGCTCGGGCAGGTTGTGGCCGGAGATGGTGGTCAGGATGCCGCCGAAGAAGTCGAGGTAGCGCCGGCCGGCGGAGTCCCAGACGTGGACGCCCTCGCCGCGCACCAGCTCGATCGGTTCGGCGTAGTACAGCGTCAGCCAGCTCGGCAGGACCGCGGCGTGCCTGGCGCGCAGCGCCGCCGCGTCGCCCTGCCCCTGCCCGGGGCTCACGGCAGCAGCTCCGTCAGCTCGCCGTAGGTCTCCGGCCGCCGGTCGCGCAGGAACTGCCAGGTGTTGCGGACCTCGCGGATCATGTCGAGGTCGAGGTCGCAGACCAGCACCTCGTCCTCGTCCTCGGACGCCTTGGCGATGATCTTGCCGCGCGGGTCGCAGAAGTAGGACGAGCCGTAGAACTTGTTGGGGTTGAGCGGCTCCTCGGTGCCGACCCGGTTGATGGCGGCGATGAAATAGCCGTTGGCGACCGCGTGGGCGGGCTGCTCCAGCTCCCAGAGGTAGCGCGAGAGCGACTCGACCGTCGCCGAGGGGTTGAAGACGATCTCGGCGCCCTTGAGGCCGACCTGGCGGGCGACCTCGGGGAAGTGGCGGTCGTAGCAGATGATCAGGCCGACCCGGCCGGCCGAGGTGTCCCACACCGGGTAGCCGAGGTTGCCCGGCTTGAAGTAGTACTTCTCGAAGAAGCACGGCTGCACGTGCGGGATGTGGGTCTTGCGGTACTTGCCGAGCAGGGTGCCGTCGTTCTCGATCACCGCGGCGGAGTTGTAGTAGACGCCGGTCTGCGCCTCCTCGAACCACGGCACCACCAGGGCCATGTGGTGCTGGCGGGCGAGCTCGCGCATGCGGGTGACGGTGGGGCCGTCCTCCGGCTCCGCGGTCGCGTACCACTTGGGGTCCTGCTCGGCGCAGAAGTAGGGGCCGTGGAAGATCTCCTGCAGGCAGGTGATCTGGGCGCCCTCCGCGGCCGCCTTGGCGATCAGCCCTTCGTGCTTGGAGACCGCCTCGTCCTTGGGCATGTTGGCCTTTGCCTGGATGATGGCCACGCGGACCGAGGTCATGACGATTCCCCCTTGACGGCCCCGCCGAGGGCGGGGATCAGCTCCTTGCCGAACGCACGCAGGACACCCTCCGGGTCGTCGACCATGGAGTAGATGTTGAACTGGTGCACGCCGGCGTTCTCGAGGTCGCGCAGGCGCCGCTCGCAGGCCTCCGGCGTGCCGATGACGCAGAAGCGGTCCACCACCTCGTCGGGGACGAAGGTGGCGTGCTCCGCCCCGGCGCGGCCGTGGTCGGCGTAGTCGTAGTGGTCGCGGGCGCGGATGTAGTCGGTCAGCTCGGCGGGCAGGTCGTCCGGCGGGTAGCGCTTGACGAGGTCGACCACGTGGTTGGAGACCAGCGCCGGGAACCAGCGGACCTGCTCGCGGGCGTGGGCGAGGTCGCCGGAGACGTACGCCGGGGCGGCGCTCATCACCCTGATGTCCTCGAAGCGCCGGCCGACCTCCTCGGCCCCTTGGCGCACGAAGCCGAGCAGCCACGGGATCAGGTCCGGGTCGGCGAGCTGCAGGATGACGCCGTCGCCGATGCGACCGGCGAGGCGCAGCGCCTTGGGACCGTAGGCGGCGATCCACAGCGGCAGCCGGCCCTTGGCCCACTTGAGCTGGATCTGGGTGCCGTCGTAGGTGACCGGGCGGCCCTCGGCCAGGTCCTTGATCAGCAAGCTCGCCCACTCCAGCTGGTCGATCGTCACGGGCTTGCGACCGAGCACCCGCCTGGCGCTGTCGCCGCGGCCGATGCCCATGTCCATGCGCCCGCCGGAGATCTCGTTGAGGGTGGCGAGCGCGCTGGCGGTCACGGTCGGGTCGCGGGTCGCCGGGTTGGTCACGCACGGCCCCATGCGGATCCGCGAGGTGGCGGCCGCCATCAGCGTGAACACCGGGTAGCAGTCCTGCCACAGCACGTGCGAGTCCCACAGCCAGGCGTAGTCGAAGCCGGCCTCCTCGGCCGCCCTGGTCAGCTCGACCACGCGCGACGGCGGCGGGTCACAGCTGAAGCAGATCCCGAACGACAGCATGTGCGCGCCTCCTTGAAGTCGGGCTGACGTCCCTTCGGTTGTCGGCCGCCGGACCGCTGGCCCTCACCCAGCCGACCCGGTCCCGGCGACGGCGGGCCGTGCCTGCTCGCCGCGGCGGACCGGGAACAGCACGCTCAGCACGTAGTAGAGCAGGAACGCCGTGAGCAGCCCCGCGATCCAGCTGTAGCTGTACAGCGGCTTGATGAACGGGATCAGGCCGTCGGCCGGGAAGGGCCCGCCGCCGGGCTTGGAGTTGGCGCCGCCGACCGCCAGCACCATGCCGGTGACGACCGCGACCAGCCCGCGCCAGTTCCAGCCGCCGGCGTAGCGGTAGATCCCGTTGGGCCGGTACAGGTCGCCGAGCGCCAGCTCGGTGCGGCGCAGCAGCCAGTAGTCGGCGATCAGCACCCCGGCGACGGCGCCGAGCATGCCGCCGTAGAACTCGAGCCAGGTGAAGATGTAGAGCTGCGGGTTGGCCAGCAGGCGCCACGGCTGGATCAGGATGCCGAGGACGCCGGTGATGATCCCGCCGGCGCGGAAGCTGATCAGCTTGGGGAAGGCGTTGGAGAAGTCGTAGGACGGGCTCACCACGTTGGCCGCGACGTTCACGCTCAGGGTGGCGATGACGAGCGTGAACAGGGCGAACACGATCACGAAGTGGTTGGAGAACTTGCCGGTGAGCTCGATCGGGTCCCAGATCGCCTTGCCGTAGACGACCACCGTCGCCGAGGTGATCATCACCGCGATCAGGGAGAAGAAGGTCATCGTGGTGGGCAGGCCGAGGACCTGGCCGAGCACCTGCTGGCGCTGGCTGTCACCGAAGCGGGTGAAGTCGGGCATGTTCAGCGACAGCGTCGACCAGAAGGCGATCATGCCCATCAGCGCCGGGAAGAAGACCGGCCAGAAGTCGCCGCCCCAGCCGAGCTTGGACGGCTGCGACAGGATCGGCCCGAAGCCCTTGGCCTTGACGTACATCCACACCAGCAGGAAGACCGCGACCACCAGCACGAACGGCGCCGCCCAGTTCTCGAAGCGCCGCAGCGTGTCCATGCCGCGCAGGATGATGTAGAGGTTGAGGAGCCAGAAGAGCAGGAACGACAGCCACTGCGTCCAGGGGTAGCTCCACAGCGTGCCCGCCTCGGTCCAGCCCTTGCCGAGGACGGCGCCGGCCAGGGTGAAGATCGCCTGGCCGCCGATCCAGGTCTGGATGCCGAACCAGCCGCAGGCGATCAGCCCCCGCAGGATGGCGGCGAAGTTGGCGCCGAACACCCCGAAGGAGGCGCGGGCGAACACCGGGAAGGGGATCCCGTACTTGGTGCCGGCGTGGCTGTTGAGCAGCATCGGGATCAGTACCAGCAGGTTGCCGAGCGCGATGGTGAGCAGCGCCTGCTTCCAGTCCATGCCGAGCGCGATC
>DASUZB010000010.1:0-50869 GCA_036377075.1 Actinomycetes bacterium
GCATCTCCGGAGCTGCCCGCCAAGCGTGAACCCGCCAGCTGCTCCGGGCGGTCGTCCAACGTCACGGCCCGCCCAGCCCAGGCGAGGCGTGCGGGGCCTGCTGGTCCAGCCAGCGCCGCCACGCCAGCAGGTAGCGGTCGCCGGCCGCCCGCTCGCGCAGCTCGTCCTCCGGCTCGGGACGGCCGCCCCGCACCCCGCGCTCCAGGCCACGTTGCATCTGCTCGTGGGTCAGGCCCTCGGACTCGGCCCAGGCGGCCTGGACCTGGGCCAACAGCTGGTCGTCGGTCCACCGCCCCGCCAGGTAGTAGCCCAGCAGCGCGCCCGCCGCGGCCTCCAGCTCCGCCCGGTCGGCGCCCCTTGGCGCGCCGGGCCGCTCCTCGTCGTCGAGCCAGCGGTGCCGCTCGTCCAACGAGCCGAGCTGCGCCAGCATCCGGTCGACCTCGGCCCGTGCCACGTACGGGTCCTTGCCGCTGAGCTGGCCGTACAGGCGGTACGCCCGCGCCTCCACGGCCGCCGACCCCCGCATGCGGGCGTACCGGAAACTGCCGAACACCTTCACCACGAACCATGGGGCCAGCAGCCACGACAGGTGCGCCCGCCGCATCCGCCGCAGCACCCGCTGGGTTCGCCGGCTGGGGAGCGGGACGAGGAAGTCCTCGTGCAGCGCCAGCAGCGCGGCCCGGAGCGCCGCCAGGTCCGCCGCCGCCACCCGCTCGTCGCCCACGCCACCTCCCCGCCGGTGGCGGCATCGTCGCACAGCCGACCAAGGCGCCCACACCCCCACAACCCCCTGGGGCCAGGGGATCGTCGCGGGTCACCCGAAGCGGGCGTCGGGCTCGGGGGTGAGGAGCAGGCGGCGGCGGTCGCCGCACCAGGGGCAGGTCCAGAACCAGCCCTTCTCGCGGCCGCGGCGGTAGTACTGGGCGTAGCAGCGGGCGGCCGGGTGCCAGGCGCAGACGGGGGCGGCGCGGAAGGCCTCGGCCTGCTCGACGGCGAGCAGGGCGCGGGCGAACTGCTCGCCCTCGACCAGGACCATGCCCTCGTCCCGCTCGTGCGGGGTTGCCAGCACGCTCACGTTGCCGATGAAGGTGCGGCGCCGGTCGAGCACCACCATGCGTTCGGCGACGCCGTAGATCGCCACCACGGTGAGGCCGGCGGCGCGCAGGGCGCCGAGGCGGCGCTCGTCGTTCGGCCGGTGCTCGTGGGGCGGCTTGACGAAGACCGTCACGCGGCAGCCGCGCTCGGCGGCCGCGCCGAGCCAGCCGAGCGCCGGGCTGGGCCTGGTGGCGAGCTGCGGGCTCCACACCCAGACCTCGCCGTCGGTGGCGGCGAGCTCCGCCTCGAGGCGGGCGAGGAACTCCGCGCCCTCCAGGGCGAGCAGCGACGGCACCTCCGCCGCGGCCGCGGGAGGCTGCAGCGACAGGAAGCGGCCGGCGCCCACCACCGGGATGCGACCGTCGCGGCAGAGCCTGCCCACTTCGGCGAGGGGGCCGTGCGCGGCGGCCTCCACCGTGGCGCGGTCGGCCAGCAGGTAGGTGCGCTCGGCCCGGGTGGTGCCCAGGTTGAACTGGCGCAGGCCGCGCAGCTCGTGGCGGGTGCCGTCGGCACGCGCGCCGGCGAGCCAGCCCGGTTCGCGGCCGCCCTCGACCAGGTCGAGCACGGCCACCGGGAGGCGGCGGCCCTGGAACCTGGAGGGCCGACCAATCTCGGCCCGATCGTCCAGGCCGGCGTCGAGCATCGCCGCCTCCGCCAGACGGAGCTGCGCGGCGTACGGGGCCATCACCGCCACCGGCTGGCCGAGGTCCTGGTGGTGCTCGGCGATCGCCCGTGCGAGCAGCGCGCCGACCGGCCACCACTCGCGGCGGGCGCTCCGCACCCGGGTCCGGATGCGGGCCAGTTCCCCGAAGGGGGCCACGTCGACCAGGGCGAGCTCGCCGAGGCCGTCGGCGGCGGCGGGCCGGTCACCGGCGCGGGCGGGCAGGTTGCCGCCGTAGAAGCCCTGGTCGGCCAGCTCGGCGGCGACCGGGCCGAGCAGGCGGACCGGGCCGATGGTGCTGCAGCCGGACCGCTCGAGCAGCGCCTTGGGGCGGTCGAGGCCGAGCACGCTGAAGCAGTCGCGCAGCAGCCAGCGCGACACCGGCACGCTCGCCGGCCTGGAGGCTTCGAGGGCGCTGGCCGGGCCGGCCTGCAGCGGGTCGCCGACCAGGGTCACGCCGCGGTTGGCGAGGCTGGCGGCCAGCACCACGGCGGGCGGGAGCGCGGCGGCGGCCTCGAGCACGACCACGTGGTCGTAGGCGCGCTCGCGCACGGCCTCCTCGGCGGCGAGGCGATCCATCGTGGTGGCGACCACGGTGGCCGCAGCCACGACGACGGGGCCCATCGCGGCCGCCGCCGCGGCCAGGCGTTCGCGCTCCGCCGCCAGGCCGGCGAGCTCCTCCCTGCCCTGGCGGGCGTCGGCGCGCAGCTGGTCGATGCGGCCGGCCAGCTCGGGCAGGCCCTGCTCCTCGGCCTCGCGCACCAGGCGCCGGTCGGCCTCGCCGGGTCCCTCGGCCTGGCGCGCCCGCTCGAGGTCGGCACGGGTGGCGCCGAGCGCCTGCTGGCGCTCCTGCGCGGCCAGCTCGGCGGCCTGCAGCCGCTCGTGGGCGGCGGCCGCCGCCCGGTCGCGGCCGTCGACCTCCTCGCGGCTGAAGGACCCGGCGCGGCGGCGCTGCCGCTCGATCTGCTCGCCGAGCATGGCGGCGGCGCGCTCGCGGTCGACCACCGCCTCCCACGCCGGCAGCAGGGCCGCCTCGGCCTCGCGCCTGGCGGCGCGGACGCGGCCGCCGGTGCCCAGCCGGGTGGCGCGGCGCACCGGGGAGAGGCGGCCGAAGTCCGCCACCGCGCCGCGGGATTCCTCCAGCCGCTGCAGCAGCCCCCGGACGTGCTCCTTGGCGTCGGTCAGCTCCTCCTGCATCGTGTCCAGCTCGCGCTCCATGCGGTCGACCTGCTGGTAGGCGTCGCGCGCCTCGCCGGCCTCGGCGACCGCGGCGTCGGCCTGCTCGCGGGCGTCACGGGCGCGCTCGGCCTCGCCGCGGGCGGCCTGGAGGGCCAGCTCCTGCTCTTCGACGCGGCGCTGGAGACTCTGGACGGCGTCGGCGTGGTCGACCAGCGCGCGGGCGCGCTCGTAGGCCGGCCCGTCGAAGCCGGCCAGCAGGCGCTCCGCCCGTTCCAGGATGAGCTGGTCCGGTTCGGCCCGCAGCGCGGAGATGCGCTGGTCGAGCTCGTCGACGCGCTCACCGTGCACCGCGCCGCGCAGCTCGCCGGCGCGGGAGAGCGGCAGGAACGGGTGGTCGGCGACCTCCGGCAGGCTCGGCGGGCCGACGCGCACGACCTGGCCGGCGGCCGCGTCCGGCAGCCGCCGCAGGGCCTCGACGGCGGCGCGGTCCACCGCGGCGGCGATCGGCGACACCAGCAGCACGCTGTGCCCTTCCCCGGCGAGGCCGGCCACCACCTCGGCCACCACCCTGGTCGGGTCGGTCCCCACCGGCGCCCACACGACGTTGAACCCGGGCGCGCGGCTCGCCGCGCAGGCGGCGGCCTCCTCCGGGCTCAGCCCGGGCCGCGGCGGCGGTGACCTGGGCGGCGGGTCGAGGACGCCGGTGTCGAAGCGGTCGGCGAGGCCCGGCTCGCGCACCGCCTCCAGCGCGGCGACCAGGGCGCGCAGCGGGCCCCCCGGGTCGGCGGTGGCGCTCAGCCGCACCCCGCCGCGCGCGACCGGACCCAGCACCACGAGGTTGTCGCCCTGCCGGCAGAGCACCTCGGCGACCGGCAGCGCCGCGCCGGGATCGCCGGCGGGCACCAGCATGAGGTCGCGCAAGGCGCCGGCGTCGACCGGGGCGCCGCGCAGGTCGACCCGGTAGCGCGCGCTGCGGGGGGTGGGCGGGGAGGCCGGCTCGGGCCGGGCGGGGCCGAGGTCGACCTGGGCCAGGGCCGCGGGTGCCGCCTCCAGCTCCTCGGTCGCGGCGGCGACCACCTCGCGCAGCCATGCCGGTGGCTTCGGTGGGGCGTAGGCCGGCCGCCGCACCTCCGGCCGGGCAATGGCTCGACGCGGCGCCAGGGGACGAGCGCCGGGATCATCGCCAGGTTCGCCGCTGTTCGACAACGCTACTGAGCGCCCTTGTCGCCGATCGCACGTCTTGTCTAGCTTGCCACGATAACCCAGGTTTGCACGGCCACGAAGGTATATCGCACGCATATGCGGGGAACCAAGCAGGAAACCGCGTCCTCGTCGGACGGCGGCTCGGGTGGCAGGGCACGGCCGGCCCGGGCGGACGGGCGCGTGCGGCATGCAGGTCCACCCGGCCGGGACGGGGCCGGTGGAAGGCGGCGATGGTGGAGGCCGGGCTGGAGTTCCGCCTGCTCGGGCCCATCGAGGCGCGGCGCGACGGCGTCGCGCTCGAGCTGGGCGGCGGCAAGAGCCGCGCCCTGCTCGCCTTCCTGCTCCTCTCCCCCAACCGGCCGGTCTCGACCGAGCGCCTGATCGAGGCACTGTGGGGGCGTCGCGCCGCCCCAGAGCGCCAGGCAGGCGCTGCAGAACCGCGTCTCGGCGGTGCGCCGCGCCCTGGGGCCGGCGCAGGGCGTCCTGGTCACCTGCGAACGCGGCTACCTGGTCCGGGTCGAGCCGGAGGCGGTCGACGCGCACCGCTTCGTCCGCCTGGCCGGCAGGGCCGGGCCGCCCTCGCCGCCGGCGACCAGGCCGCGGCGGCCACGCTGCTGCGCCAGGCGCTCGCCCTGTGGCGCGGCCCGGCGGTGGCCGACGGGTTCGACGCCGGCCTGGCCTGGCCCGCGGTCGGCTGGCTGGAGGAGCGCCGCCTGACCGCGCTCGAGGACCGCATCGAGGCCGACCTCGCCGGCGGCCGCCACCGCGAGCTCGCCGGCGAGCTACGCGCGCTGGTCGCCGCTCACCCGCTGCGCGAGCGGCTGCGCGGCCAGCTCATGCTCGCCGTGTACCGCTCGGGCCGCCAGGCCGAGGCGCTGGCCGCCTACCGGGACGGGCGCGCCGCGACCGTCGCCGAGCTGGGCACCGAGCCCGGCGCCGAGCTTCGCCGCCTGGAGCAGGCGATCCTCGCCCAGGACAGCACCCTGGAGCTGGCCCCGGACGACCCCGGCGAGCCCGCCGCCGGGCCGGAGCCGGCTCCGCCCGGCCACCGGGCGGAACGCAAGCTCGTGAGCGTCCTGCTGGTCGACGTCGACGAGCCGGCCGGCCCCGGCGGCGAGCGCGACCCCGAGGACCTCGCCAGCCTGCTGACCGAGCGGCTCTCCCTGGTCGGCTCGGTGGTCGAGCGCTACGGCGGCACCGTCGAGCAGACCGTCGCCGGCACCGTGCTGGCGCTGTTCGGCGTGCCCCGAAGCCGCGGGGACGACCCCGAGCGCGCGGTCCGGGCCGCCCTGGCGCTGCGCGACGCCGTCGGCGCCTCGGAGGGCACCCGAGGCCCCGGGCCGCGCCTGCGTGCCGCCGTCGTCACCGGCGAGGCCCTGGTCGGCCTCGAGGTCGGCGCCGGCGGGCAGCGCGTCACCGGCGACCTGGTCGCGCTCTGCACCCGCCTGGTCCAGGCGACGCCGCCCGGCTCGGTGATGGTCTCGGCCGCCACCGAGCGAGCCACCGCCCGCGCGGTCCGCTACGACCAGGCCAGCCTGATCGCCCTCGGCGGCCGGGTGGAGCCGATCGCCGTCTGGCGTGCCCTGGAGGTCCGCGACCAGCCCGGTCTGGGGCGCGCCCGGACCGGCGGCTCGCCGCTGGTCGGCCGCGGGCGGGAGCTCGGCACGATGCGCGCCGCCTGGCGGCGGGTTCGCAGCGAGGGGCGCCCCGAGCTGGTCGTCGTCGTCGGCCCGCCAGGCATCGGCAAGAGCCGCCTGGTCGCCGAGCTGTGCCGGCCGATCGAGCAGGGCGAGCCCGGCGCCTGGCGGGAGGGCCGCTCGCTGCCCTACGGCCAGGCGACCACCTGCTGGGCGCTCGCCGAGGTCGTCAGGGCGGAGGCGGGCATCGGCGAGGGCGACGCCGCCGCGGAGGCCGCGCGCAAGCTGACCGGCGCCGTGGGCGACGCCCTCGGCGAGGCCGGCGCCGCGACGGCCCCTTGGGTCGCCGGGCACCTTCGCCGCCTGCTCGGCGGCGGCGGGGGTGGCGCCTCACTGACCGGGGACGGCCACGCCGAGGCCTTCGCGGCGTGGCGGCGCTTCCTCCACGCGCGGGCCGCCCGGCGGCCGATGGTGCTCGCCCTCGAGGACCTGCACTGGGCCGACGACCTGCTGCTCGACTTCGTCGCCGGCCTCGCCGAGGCCGCCGGCGACCAGCCCGGCCCGGTACCGCTGCTGGTGGTCGCGACCGCCCGGCCGGAGCTGCTCGAACGCCGCCCCGGCCTGCTCACGGGCGCGGGCCGGCTGCCGCTCGGGCCGCTGCCCGACGCCGACACCACCACGCTGCTCGAGGCGCTGCTCGCCGAGCACGGGCTGGGTGGGACGGTCGACGCCGACCTGCTCGCCCGGGTGGGCGGCAGCCCGCTGTTCGCCGAGGAGTACGTGCGCATGCTGCGCGACCGCGGCCAGGCCGCCGGCACGGCCGAGCCGCCGCTGCCGGAGAGCGTCCACGCGATCGTCGCCGCCCGGCTGGACGCCCTGCCGCCGCAGGAGAAGTCGGTCCTGCAGGACGCCGCCGTGCTCGGCGAGGCGAGCCGGCTGGACGCGCTCGCCGCGGTCGGCGGCCACGACCGCACCCGGCTCGCCTCGAGCCTGCGCCGCCTGGAGGCCGACGAGTTCGTGCGGCGCACCACCAGCCCCGCGGGCTCGGGAGACGCGCCCGACGACCGCTGCGGGTACGCCTTCCGCCACGTGGTCGTGCGGGACGTCGCCTACGGGCAGCTCCCCCGCGCCGCCAGGGCGGAACGGCACCGCCGCGCCGCGGCCTGGCTGGAGCGGCTCCGCGACGGCGCCGCCGAGGCTGAGGTGCTCCTCGGCCGCCTGGCGATGGAGCGCGGCCAGGGCGAGCGCCGTGCCGCCTGCCACCGCCGCGCCCTGGAGCTGGTGGCGGGGGCGCCGCCGTCGCGCGCCAAGGCGACGGTGCTGCGCTCGACCGCGATGTTCCACGTGATGGCCGGCCGCCCCGCCGAGGGGATCGAGGCCGCCCGCCAGGCGCTGGAGATCGCCGGCCCGCTCGGCCTGCGCACCCTCGAGCTCGGCGCGCTCGGCACCATCGGCGCCGCTGTGGTCACCCGCGGCGAGCAGCGTGGCATCACCGACCTGGAGCGCTGCGTCGCGGGCTTCGCGTCGCTGTGCTCCCCGCGGGTCGCCATCTGGCGCGGCAACCTCGCCGGCGCCTACGCCATGGTCGGCGACCTCGAACGCGCCTTCACCGCCTGGGCACGCGCCGCCAGGGAGGCACAGCACTACGGCTTCACCCGGCAGCAGCGCCGCTTCGAGCTCGCCCAGGTCGCCGAGTGGTTCTGGACCGGCCGCTGGGACCGGGCGGTGGCGGCGGTCGACGCCCTGCAGGCCCGCTCGGAACGGGGCAACCCGCACTTCATGGAGTCGCGGTGCCGGCTGTGGCGCGCCCGCATCCGGCTCGCCCGCGGCGCGCCGGACGGCGCCGTCGCCGACGCGAGGGCCGCCCTGGCCCTGGCGCGCCAGGCCGGCGACCCCTACGACCAGCAGCCGGCGCGCGGCATCCTCGCCTGCGCGCTGATCGCCGCCGGCCGCGCCGGCGAGGCCGAGCCGCTGCTCGACGAGCTGCTCGCCGGCCTGCGCGGGTCGCTGCTGCAGCCGGCCCTCGGCGCCGGCCTGCCGTTCGCCCTCGCCTGCCTCGGCCGCCCGGTCGGGGTCCTCGACGCCGCCGGCGCCCTGCCCTCCCCCTGGCTCGACGCGGCGCGCGCCCTGCTCGCCGGCGACCCCGGCGCCGCCGCCGACCGCTACGCCCGCATCGGCTCCCGCCCCGACGAGGCCCGCGCCCGCCTCCTCGACGGCCGGCGCCTGCTCGCCGCCGGCCGCCCCGACCTGGCCCGCGCCCAGCTCCACCGCGCCGCCGCCTTCTGGCGCCAGGTCGCCGCCACCCCCCTGCTGCGCGAGGCCGAGACCCTGGCCGCCATGACCGCCACCCACGCGGGGGTTCGCTAGCGCGGCGCTCAGGCGCCGGCGCGGCGCAGCGCCGCGAGCAGGCCGCGGGCGTTGTCGGCGTGGATGCCGGCCATCGGCGGCCAGCTCGCCAGGCGCGGGTCGTCGACGCGGGCGGCGGCGGCCACCGCCGCGTCCGCGTCGCCGCCGGCGGCGGCCAGCGGCGCCACGGCGGCCTCCAGGGCGTCCAGGTAGCGGCGGTCGGCGTCGAGGCGGGCGCGCAGCCCGGCGGCGTCGCCGGGGCTGCCGTGGCCGGGGACGACCAGGGCCACGCCCCGCACGGCGGCGAGGGCGTCGAGGCCCTGCCGGTAGGCGCCGAGCGGGTCGGGTTCGAGCTCCCAGTCGGGCAACGGAAGCTCGATCTCGCTGAGCATGTCGCCGGCGAACAGGACCCCGTCGGGTTCCACCAGCACGGCGGCGTGGCCGGGGCAGTGGCCGCCGGCCGGCACCAGGCGCACCGGCGGTCCCGGCCAGGCGAGCACGCCGCCGGCGGGGGCGGCCCGCAGGCGCCCGGCGAGGTCGACCTCGAAGCGCACGTAGTGCTCGTCGCCCCAGCGGGCCAGCGGCTGCTCGACCAGGTCGTGGCGGTGCGTGGCCAGCAGCTCCACCGTCCCCGCGGTGGCGAACCGGGGCGCCGCGCCGAGGGCCCCGGACCACAGGACGTGGTCCCAGTGGGCGTGGGTGGCTGCCGCGGCGGCCACCCGCTGGCCGGCGGCGTGCAGCTCGGCGGCGAGGCCGGCCAGCTCGCCCGGCAGCACGCCCGGGTCCACCAGCAGGACGGCGCCGTCGCGGCCGGCGACCACGCCGCCGCCGGTACGGTAGAGGGCGCTGCTGCTGACGCGTACCGTGGGGGTCAGCTCGGTGAGGCGGGAGGCGAGGGTCAACCTGAACGCTCCGGGGACGGTGTCGGCCGCATCCGTTTACCATGCCCGAGCGATCGCCGCCCCCATGCCCCCGCCAGAAAGGACGCCGTCGACGTCATGAGCGAGACCGCCCTGCCCGGCGACCCGGTCGACGCCGAGGACCTCCGCGCCCGCGTCGACCGGGCGCTGGTCGCGCTGCTCGACCGCGAGCTGGACGCGCTCGACTTCATGGACGGCGACCTAGACGTGGTCGCCGGGGTGCTGCGCCGCTTCGTGCTCGAGGGCGGCAAGCGGCTGCGGCCCGCCTTCGTCTGGTGGGGCTACCGCGGCGCCGGGGGGCAGCCGCGAGGGCCGCGCGCCGAGGCCATCGTGCGGGCCGCCTGCTCGGTGGAGCTGCTGCACGTCTGCGCCCTGATCCACGACGACATCATGGACGGCTCCGAGGTGCGCCGGGGCCGCCCGGCGATGCACGTCGAGTTCGCCGGCCTGCACCGGGGCTGGACCTGGCGGGGTGACCCGGCCGCGTTCGGCACCGGCGCGGCGGTGCTCATGGGCGACCTCGCCTTCACCTGGGCGGACACCGCGCTGGCGGAGGCGGGGCTGCCGGACGACCGGCTGGTGGCCGCGCTCAAGGTGTTCAACCGGCTGCGCTCGGAGCTGATGGGCGGCCAGTACCTCGACCTGCTGGAGGCCAGGCGGGGCTCCCCGGGCGAGGCGGCCGTGCGCCGGGTGCTGAACTACAAGTCGGGCAAGTACACCATCGAGCGGCCGCTGCACCTCGGCCTGGCCATGGCCGGCGGCCCAGCGGAGCTGGAGCGGCTGTACTCCGCCTACGGCCTGCCGCTCGGCGAGGCGTTCCAGCTCCGCGACGACGTCCTCGGGGTGTTCGGCAGCCCGGAGGTGACCGGCAAGCCGGCCGGCGACGACCTGCGCGAGGGCAAGGAGACCTACCTGGTGCTGCAGGCGCGGGCGCGCAGCGACCCCGCCGGGCGGCGCCTGCTCGAGGGCGCCCTCGGCGACGCCAAGCTGACCGACGAGGACGTGGAGGCGGTCAGGGAGGTGATCGCCGCCTCCGGGGCGCTGGCCCAGACCGAGGCCCGCGTCGCCACCCTGCTGGCCGAGGCGAAGGCGGCCCTGGCCGCCGCCGACGGCATCGACGAGCAGGCCCGCGCCGCCCTCGCGGCCCTGGCCGACCACGTCACCGACCGGAGCGCGTGAGGCGGTGAGCCCGCCGACGGTGGTGGTGGGCGCCGGCCTCGCCGGCCTGTCCAGCGCCATCCACCTGGCCGCGGCCGGCCGCGAGGTGGTCGTGCTGGAGGCCGCCGGCGTGCCGGGGGGCCTGTGCGGCAGCGCCACGGTGGGCGGCTACCGCTTCGACACCGGCCCCACCGTGCTGACCATGCCCGAGGTGGTCGCGGCGACCGTCGGCGCCGCCGGCGAGGAGCTGGACGACTGGCTGGAGCTGGTGCCGCTCGACCCCTGCTACCGGATCGGCTTCCACGACGGCTCGCACCTGGACGTGGTGCCCGGGGCCGAGCGCATGGCCGCGGCGGTGGAGCGCCTCGCCGGTCCCGGGGAGGCGGCGCGCTACCTGGCCTTCCGCGGCCACCTCGCGGCGCTGTTCGAGGTCGCGTGGCCGACCTTCGTCGAGCGCGACCAGCGCCGCCTCGGCGACCTGCTGCGGCCGCTCGCCCTGGCGCGGGTCGCCGCGCTCGGCGGCTTCCGCCGCCTGCACAGCCTGGTCGCCACCCACCTGACCGACTGGCGGCTGCGCCGCGCCCACACCTTCCAGGCGCTGTACGTGGGGCTGTCGCCGTTCGACGCGCCCGGCGTCTACGCGGTGGTGCCCTACATGGACACGGTCGCCGGGGTGGTGTTCCCGCGCCGCGGCGGCGTGCACGCCCTGCCGCAGGCGCTCGCCGGGGTGGCCGAGAAGGCCGGGGCGGAGCTGCGCTTCGGCGCGCGCGTCGAGCGGGTCGAGGCCGGCGCCGACGGGGTCACGGGCGTGCGGCTCGCCTCCGGCGAGCGCCTCGCCGCCCGCGACGTCGTGGTCACCGCCGACCTGCCGCGCGCCTACGCCGAGCTGCTGCCGCGCGCGGCGCGCGACTGGCGCCTGCGGCGCCGGCTCCGGTTCGCGCCCTCCTGCTACCTGGTCCACTTCGGGCTGCCGCGGCGGCTCGACGGGCAGGCGCACCACACCCTGCACCTGGGCCGCGACTACAAGGGCGACTTCGAGGCGCTGACCCGCCGCGGGCGGGTCCAGCCGGACCCGAGCCTGCTGGTCACCTACCCGACCACCGAGGACCCGGAGGCGGCCCCGCCCGGCCACGCCACCCTCTCGGTGCTGGAGCCGACCGCCAACGCCACCCACGGCCACGACTGGGCCAGGCTCGGACCGCTGCTGCGCGAGCGCCTGCTGGCCCGCCTCGCCCGGCTCGGCTACGGCGACCTTGGCGGCGACGCGGAGGTCGAGCTGGCGACCGACCCCGCCGGCTGGGCCGCGCTGGGCCTGTCGGGCGGCACCCCCTTCTCGCTCGACCACCGCCTCACCCAGAGCGCCTGGTTCCGGCCCGCCGGCGCCTGCCCGACCGTGCCGGGCCTGTTCTTCGCCGGCGCCGGCACGGTCCCCGGCGTCGGCGTGCCGATGGTGCTGATCTCGGGCCGCCTGGCGGCCGAGCGGGTGCTCGCCCGCGACCGGCCGCGCGGATGACCGCCGGGAAGGTCGCCCATCGCTACGACGAGCGGGCCAGCTTCGAGCTGGTCTCGCGCACGCCGGAGCGCTGAGCGTCAGTCGGGAAGCTGGAAGGTCGCGACGACGGCGGCGTGGTCCGAGCCGGGCTTGCCGACCTCCCGGTGCGGGTCCACGCCGAGCGACCGCAGCGCCGGCCCGGCCGTCGCGGTGGTCACCGCCGGCAACGGGCCGAGCAGCGCGCGGCTGGCGAAGACGTGGTCGATCAGCTCCCGCCGGCCCTGGAAGATCCGGCTGAAGCGCCGCTCGGCGGGGATCTGCTCGGCCAGGTTCCACATCCGCTGGGCGTCGCCGCGGTCCGGCTGGGCGAACCCGGCGGTCTGCAGCTCCGAGCCGGGAGGGCCTTGCAGCAGCTGCGTGGTGGCCGCGTCGACGCCGTCGTTGAGGTCGCCGCACAGCAGCACCGCCTCGGCGGCGCCGGCCAGCAGCTCGGTCAGGTGGGCGCGCAGCGTGACCGCCTCGGCGGCGCGCAGCCCGAGCGCGTAGGCGGCGAAGCGGGCGCGTTCGTCCTCGTCGCGGGGGAAGTGGCGGCCGCCGGGGAAGGTCAGCAGCTTCGACTTCAGGTGGGCGGTGACCACGGTGACCTGGTGGCCGTCGACGGTGACGGTGGCCTGCAGGGCGCCGCGGCCCATGTGGTCCTGCCGCGGCGGCTGGGCGGCCGCGGCGGCGGGCGGGTCGCCGACCTGGACCGAGGCCAGGCCCTTCGGGAACTGGTGGAGCTGCACCAGGTCCTGCACGGGCAGGCGGCTGAGCAGCGCCACCCGGATGCCACGGCCGTCGGGGTTGTCGGACACCGCAAGGTGGGTCAGCGGGTGGCTGAGCAGCGCCTGCAGCGGCTCCAGCACCGGGCGCGGGCCGACCTCCTGCAGGGCCAGCACGTCGGGCTGCTGCGCGTCGATCACCGCGACGAGGGAGGCCAGCTTGGCGTCCATGGCCTCGGCCGTCGGCGGGCCGCTCTCGCTGCCGACCGGCAACAGGTTCTGCACGTTCCAGGTCATCAGCCGAAACGCCGCCACCGTCCACCTCCACCTCGTACCCGGCCGCGTCCGTGCGGCGCTTCCTGGGTAGCTTGCGCCCGTCAAGCCGACGCTCCAAGCGGCAAGCTGGTGGCCGGGGCAAAAAGCTCGCAAGAGGTCGGCGCGGCGGCCCGCGTCAGTCGGGGTGGATGAACTTCACGTAGCGGCCGAGGTCCTCGAAGCCGAGCCGGCGGTAGAGCTCCTTGGGCCAGTCCTCGGCGTCGGCCACCAGGAAGGCGAAGTCGCAGCCGGCCAGGCGCGCCTCCTCGAGCGCGCGCAGCACCAGCGCGCTGGCGTAGCCGCGGCCGCGGTGCTCGGGAAGGGTGGCGACGTCCTCGACCTGGGCCGTGCGGCCGTCGTGGTAGAGGTCGGCGTACGCGGCCACCTCGCCGTCGACCACCACGGCGAGGAAGCGCGCCGTGACCGCCCTGGCGATGGCGAGCTTCGCGTCGAGCAGCTGCTCGACCACCTCGGGGGTCGCCCACGGGTAGCCGGCGAGCTCGCGGCGGTGCGCCGGCCGCAGCAACGCCTCGTCGACCTCGCGGACCAGGCCGGTGTCGGCGGTCCTGGTGGCCGGCCGGCGGTGCGCCATCACCAGCCCGCGGTGGACCTTCCAGCCGTGCCGCTCGAAGCCCGGGGCGAGCCGCTCCCCGGTGGCCTCGTCGCGCACCATGACCTCGGGCCGCCCGAGCCGGGCCGCCTCGGCGACCAGGTCGCCGGCCGCGACCGTGGCGGGAAGGCGGTCCAGCAGCAGGTAGTTCGAGTCGTAGCGCAGCGGCAGGGCGTCGTGGAAGACCGCCACGCCGAAGCGGGAGGGCTCGCTGCGCTCGCCGCGCATGTCGCCCTCGAGGAGGAACTCGTAGGCTCGGTCGAGCTGGTCGTTCACGATTCCTCGGTCCCCCTCCCAAGGCGCGGCCGGCCGCCACCGTACCCCGGCGCCGGCCGGCGCACGACGCGTCTTCCCACGGCCCGGAGCCTTGACACACATTTCACCGAGCGTAGAATTCATTAGGCGTTGAAATGAACCGAGGAGGGAGGGCGCCGTGCTGGCGATGGTGATCAAGGAGTTCCGGCAGCTGCGCCGGGACCGCCGCACGCTGGCCATGCTGATCGTGATGCCGCTGGTGCTGCTGGTGGTGTTCGGCTACGCGGCCAGCTTCGACGTGCCGGACGTGCGCACCGTGGTGGTCGGTCCCGCCGCCGACCAGGCCGCCGGGCGCCTGCCCGGCCGGCTCGACGTGGTCGACGTGCGGCCCGGCGACGGCCGCGCCGAGGCGGTCGCCACCCTGCGCGACGGCGAGGCCACCGTGGCCGTGGTCACCGGCGCCCAGCCGGCCGTGCTGATCGACGGCGCCGACCTGTTCGGCGCCCGCGCGGCGGTGCAGGCGCTCAGCAGCGCCGCGCCGGGTGCCGGCGGCCCAGGCCAGTCGGTGCCGCGGCCCGAGGTGCTGTTCAACCCCGGCCTGGAGACGCCGGTGATCATGGTGCCCGGCCTGGTCGGCATCATCCTGGTGTTCGTCGGCACGCTGGCGACCAGCCTCGGGGTGGTGCGCGAGCGCCAGAGCGGCACCATGGAGCAGCTCGCGGTGATGCCGCTGCGACCCCGTGACGTCTTCCTCGGCAAGGTGCTGCCCTACTTCGGGGTGGCCACGGTCGACCTGGTGGTGGTCGTCGGGGCCGGGATCCTCCTGTTCGACGTGCCGTTCCGCGGCTCGCCGGCGGTGTTCGCGCTGGGCGCGCTGCTGTTCCTGTTCGTCACCCTGGGGCTCGGCGTGCTGATCTCCTCGGTGTCGGAGAACCAGGGCCAGGCCATCCAGCTCGCGCTCATGACCCTGCTCCCCCAGGTGCTGCTGTCCGGGCTGATCTTCCCCCTGTCGGCGATGGCTGCCGGGGTCCGCTGGCTCGGCTACGTCCTGCCGCTCACCTACTTCATCCAGATCAGCCGTGGCGTGATGGTGCGCGGCACGCCGCTGGCGGCGCTGGGCGTGCCGCTGGCCGCCCTCGCCGTGCTCGGCCTGGTGGTGTTCACCCTCGCGGTGGTCCGCTTCCGGCGCGACCTGGCCCCGGCGGGCCGCGGCGGCGAGGTCCAGGCGCAGCCGGCCCCGGTCGCCGGGGGTGCCAGGTGAGCGCGCCGGAGCCGGGCGCCACCCGGGCGAGCTACGGGGTCGAGGACCTGACCGTGCGCTACCACGGCCGCGTGGCGGTGGCCGGGGTCGACCTGGAGGTCCCGGCCGGCGCGGTCACCGCGGTGGTCGGCGGGGACGGCGCGGGCAAGACCACCGTGCTGCGGGCGCTGGTCGGGGTGGTACGGCCGGCTGGCGGCCGGGTGCGGCGGCCCAGTGGCGCGCGCACCGGCTACCTGTCGGCCGGGCCGGGCGTCTGGCGCGACCTGACCGTGGACGAGAACCTCGCGTTCAGCGGCGCGGCCTACGGCCTCGGCGCCCGCGTCCAGCGCGAGCGGGCCGACCGGCTGCTCGAGCGGACCGGCCTGGCCGGTGCCCGCGACCGCCTCGCCGGCCAGCTCTCCGGCGGCATGCGGCAGAAGCTGGCCCTCGCCATGGCCCTGCTGCACCAGCCGGAGCTGCTGGTGCTCGACGAGCCGACCACCGGCGTCGACCCGGTGAGCCGCGCCGAGCTGTGGCGGCTGGTGGCCGGCGCCGCGGCGGCGGGCACCGCCGTGGTCGCGGCCACCAGCTACCTGGACGAGGCCGAGCGCGCCGCCTCGGTGCTGGTCCTCGACCAGGGAGTGCCGCTGCTGGTCGGCGCGCCGGACGAGCTGGTCGCCGGCATGCCTGGCGTGCTGCTCGACGCGCCGGGGCGGCCGGGGTACGGCGTCTCCTGGCGCCACGGCGCGCGCTGGCGGGCCTGGGTGCGGGACGGCACCGTCCCGCCGGGGGCCGAGCCCGCGACGCCTGAGCTGGAGGACGCCGTGATCGTCGCGGCCCTCGACCGGCGCGACCGCATGGCGGCCAACGGCCGGGAAGGGAGGGCGGCATGAGCACGACCGCGACCGCGCCGCTGGCCGAGACACGCGGCGCCACCAGGCGCTTCGGCGCCTTCACCGCGGTCGACCGGGTGCAGGTCACCGTCCTGCCCGGCGAGGTGGTCGGCCTGCTCGGGGCGAACGGGGCGGGCAAGACCACCCTGATCCGCTGCCTCCTCGGGCTGATCCGGGTCAGCGACGGCGAGGTCCGGCTCTTCGGGCTGCCGCCGTCCAGGGCGACCAGGGCGCGGCTCGGCTACGTGCCGCAGGGCCTCGGGCTCTACGAGGACCTGACCGTGGCGGAGAACCTCGCCTTCACCGCCAGGGCGTTCGCCACGCGGGGCCACGGGGGGAACGGCGCGCCGCCGGCCGGCGACGAGGAGCTGGCGGCGGTGCGCGACCGGACGGTCGGCGACCTGCCGCTGGGGCTGCGCCGGCGGGTGGCGTTCGCGGCCGCGCTGGCGCACCGGCCCGACCTGCTGGTGCTCGACGAGCCCACCTCCGGGGTGGACGCCCTCGGGCGTGCCCGGCTGTGGGACACCATCAGGGAGGCGGCGGAGGCCGGCGCCGGCGTCCTGGTCACCACCCACCGGATGAGCGAGGCGGAGCAGTGCGACCGGCTGGTGGTGATGGCCGACGGGCGGGTGGTGGCCGAGGGCACCAAGGCCGAGATCGTCGGCGGGCGCGCCACCGTCGAGGTCGCCGCCGCGCGCTGGGAGGACGCCTTCGCCGCGCTGGAGCAGGCCGGGCTGGCGGTCGCGCTTGTCGGCCGCACCCTGCGCGTCCCGGGGGCGGGCCTCGACCAGGTCGGGGCGGCGCTGCGCGGCGCCGGGGTCGACGCGGCCGTCGGGACGGTCCCGGCCACCTTGGAGGAGACCTTCGTCGCCCTCGCCGCGGGCAGGGACGCGGCCTGATGGCGCGCACCGGGCGGCGGCCGGGCAGCAGCGGCACCCGCGAGGCGATCCTGCGCGCCGCCACCGAGGAGTTCGGCGAGCACGGCTACGACGGGACCTCCATCCGCAACGTGGCGCGCCGCGCCGGGGTCGACGCCGCCCTGGTGCACCACTACTTCGGCCGCAAGCAGGACCTCTTCGTGGCTTCCCTGGACCTGCCGGTCAACCCGGCCGACATGGCCGCCTCGATGCTCGCCGAGGACCCGGAGGCGGCCGGGGAGCGGATCGTCGGCCTGTTCGTCTCG
This sequence comes from Actinomycetes bacterium, assembly GCA_036377075.1. GTDB lineage: Bacteria > Actinomycetota > CALGFH01 > CALGFH01 > CALGFH01 > DASUZB01. Next base: position 16,949 of record DASUZB010000010.1, read on the forward strand.
GTCTGGGACCACGGCGCCAACCGGCAGCCGCTGATGGCGCTGCTGCGCTCGGCCGTCACCAGCGAGCAGGCCGCCGCCATGCTGCGCGAGTTCGCCACCCGCGAGGTCTTCTCCCGGGTGGTGCACCGGCTCGACCGGCCCGACGCGCAGCTGCGCGCGAACCTGGTCGTCTCGCAGCTCATCGGCCTGGCGATGGCGCGCTACATCGTCAAGGTCGAGCCGCTCGCCTCGCTGTCCCCCGCCACGCTCGCCATCGCCGTCGGCCCGACCCTGCAGCGCTACCTCACCGGCGACCTGGGTCGGCCCGCCCCGTAGCAGCGACCTGGTCGCCTGTCAGGGTTCGAGCGCGGGGAAGCTGCCGGTGGTCGACTCGGCGACGGCCATCGTGGCGGCCGACTCCGACGGCGGCTCGTGGGAGGCGAGCGCCGCCAGCGCGGCCTCGTCGCCGACGTCCTGCCCGGCCCGCTCGGACAGCAGCCAGCGGACTTCGAGCAGGTCGCAGTAGGCCTGCACCGGGTCCGCCCCCGGCCCGACCGCCGCGACGGCCTTGGCGACCCCGGGCCGGAAGACCTCGGCGAACCAGCGGTAGCCGACCACCTCGTCGGGCGCCGAGCCCGGCTGCTCGTCGTCCAGCCGGCACTGGAAGGCGCGCAGGTCGTTGAGGAGCACGGTGGCCTGCCCCTCGCCCACCTCCAGGCCGGTGAGCTTGCGCAGCTCGGTGGCGTGGAAGCGGCGGTTGGCGACCGCGACCTTGAGCCGCAGGGTGCGCCGGTCGGCGGTGGCCGGCTCGAAGGCCAGCTCGTCGATGGCGAAGCCGAGGTCGTTGAGGCGGCGCACCCGCTTCTCGACCCGGAAGCGCTCGTCCACGCCGAAGGTCTCCTCGCGCGACAGCTCGTCCCAGAGCTGCTCGTAGCGGGCGGCGACGCTCTCGGCGGCGGCGACCTCGTCGTCGAGCCCGTCCGGGCCGCCGAGGCGCAGGCTCAGGTCGGCCAGGTCGCCGGCCACGTTCTCGACCAGGATGCCGACGTCGAGGGCGCGCTGGCCGTCGCTGAGGGCGGGGTGGACCTCGCTGGTCTCCGCGTCGACCAGGAACGCCTGCAGCAGCTGGCCGTCGCGCGCGAACAGGGTGTTGGCCAGCGAGCAGTCGCCCCAGAACACGCCGCTGCGGTGCAGGTCGACGATCAGCATCGCCATGGCGTCGAGCAGGCGGTCGCGGTGCCTGGAGGGGCCGGTGCCGAGCCGCTGGAACAGCCGCCGGTACTGCCAGGAGTGCTCCAGGTAGCGGGTCACCAGGATGGCGTTGCCGTCGTCGTACTGCTCGACCAGGCCGAGGGGGCGGACGGCGGGCAGCTCGTCGGCCTCCAGCTCGCGCAGCACCCGGTACTCCTTGGCCGCCACCCGCAGCGGCAGCTCCTTGAGGGCGTAGAGCACGCCGTCGGCCTCGACGAAGCGGACCAGGTGGCGGCTTGGCCCGACCGGCAGGGAGCGGAAGACCACCTCGTCGGGTGACCAGGAGGCGAGGGGCTCGTTCCAGGGCAGTCCCAGCAGCTCGCGGGAGGCGGAACGCAGCCGGATCGACAGGCCGGGCATGGCGCCATGGTAGCCGCGAGGGCCGGGGGCCTGCGCGCGAGCCGCCCGCCACGTCCACGGCCGCGCTGCCTGCGGGGCAGCGGTGCCTGATTGCCGGGAGGTGGACGAAGATCGGTCCGACCGCACCCGGGGGGACGTGGGGTGCGGTCGGACTCGCGGGCGCCGGTGCGGTTGACCGCACCGGCGCCGGCCAGGGTCCGGGGCGGCTGGGTGCCAGCAGCCGCCCGGACCCGGCGCTGGTGGCTAGCCTCCGTAGGAGCCGTAGCCGCCGCCCGAGGAGCCGTAGCCGCCCCCGGACGAGCCGTTCGAGGAGCCGCTGCCCGCCGGGCCGTTGCTCGCCGCGCCGCCGCTCGCGGCGCCGCCGGCGCCCTTGACGAGCTTGCCGTTGCCGTCGACCACGAACCAGATGCCGTTGATGGCCTGCCCGTTGGTCTGGCCGACCTTGGTGTCGGCGCCGTAGAAGTAGAGCGGCCAGTCGTTGTAGGTGACCTGGCTGGTGCCGTCGGTGCGCTGGATGGTGCCGAGCATGGCGGCCTGCACGCCGCTGCCGGCGAGCGGGGTGCCGCTGGCGGTCAGGGCCGGCCAGGTGGCGATGCACTCGCCGTTGCAGTTGCTCTTCCCGGAGCCCTTGACGTCCTTGGTGAAGGCGTACAGGGTGCGGCCGCTGGCGTCGGCGAGGATCGGTCCGAAGCGGGAGTTGACGACCTTGACGATGGCGGCATCCGCCTGTGCGGGCTGCTGCTGGGCCTGCTGGGGCTGCTGGGCCGGCTGGGGTGCCTGCTGGGCCGGCTGGTCCTTGCCACCGGGGGCCTGGTAGCCGCCGCAGGCGGCAAGGGCGATCGCGAGCAGACCGGCAAGGGCCGCGCCGCGGGCGAGGTCGCGCGTCCTGGGCATGGGATGGGCTCCTTTCGGGAAGCTGGCTTGCAAGGTGCGTCGTCGGCCGCTGGATACGGAGCCGCCCGGGCGGACGGTTCAAGCCCCGCGGGAAAATCCCCGCGGCCGGTAGCTGCGGCCCTTCCAGGCGACCGGGCGGCCGCGGCGGCGGCGCCGCAGGCGGCCGGCTGCGCCACCCTGCTGCGGCTGGCGGCGCGCGCGGGCACCGGCGAGCCCGCCGGGTGAGGCGGCGCAAACCCACGCAACATCTTTGCAACGGGGCCAGGTCCACACCGGGCGGCTGCGGCACAATCGCAGAAACGTCTATCCTCCCGGGTGCCATGCTCGAAGCCATCCGCTCGCCGGCCGACCTGCGCCGGCTCTCACACGCCGAGCTGGTCGCGCTCGCCGCCGAGATCCGCCAGTTCCTGGTGCGCGCCGTCGCGGCCCGGGGCGGCCACCTGGGGCCGAACCTCGGCGTGGTGGAGCTGACCATCGCGCTCCACCGGACGCTCGACTCCCCTACCGACCGGATCGTCTGGGACACCGGCCACCAGGCCTACGTGCACAAGATCCTCACCGGCCGCCAGGCGGAGTTCGCCACCCTGCGCAGCATGGGCGGGCTGTCCGGCTACCCGTCGCGCCAGGAGAGCCGGCACGACGTGATCGAGAACTCGCACGCCTCGACCGCGCTCGGCTACGCGCTCGGCCTGGCCGAGGCGCGCCGGGCGGGCCACGGAACAGGCCGGGTGGTCGCGGTCGTGGGCGACGGCTCGCTGACCGGCGGGGTGGCCCTCGAGGCGCTCAACCTCGCGGGGCACCGCAAGCCGGACATGCTGGTGATCCTCAACGACAACGGGCGCTCCTACCAGCCCACCGTCGGCGGCCTCGCCGGGCACCTGGCGCCGCTGCGGCTGCACCCCGGCTACGAGATCCTCAAGCGCGGCGTGGAGGAGACGCTCGGCCGGGTGCCGCTGGTCGGCGATGGCATGGTGGAGGCGGCCAAGCGCGTCAAGGAGGGCGCCAAGGCGCTGGTCACCCCGACGGTGGTGTTCGAGGACCTCGGCTGGCAGTACGCCGGTCCGGTCGACGGCCACGACTTCGCCGCCCTGGAGCGCGCCCTCGACCACGCCATGCGGGTCCCCGGCCCGGTTCTGCTGCACGTGGTCACCAAGAAGGGCCACGGCTACAAGCCCGCCGAGGACCACGACGAGGACAAGCTGCACTCCGCCGGCACGTTCGACCCGGAGACCGGGCCGCTGCCCTCGTCCAAGCCTTCCGAGATGGTGAAGTTCACCGACGTGTTCGGCGAGGCCCTGGTCGAGCAGGCCCGCCGCCACCCGGAGCTGGTCGCCATCTCGGCCGCCATGCTGGGCCCGACCAAGCTGTCGGTGATGGCCGCCGAGTTCCCCGACCGCGTCTACGACGTCGGCATCGCCGAGCAGGTCGGCGTCACCATGGCCGCCGGCATGGCGATGGCCGGGCTGCGCCCGGTCTGCGCCATCTACTCGACCTTCCTGCAGCGCGCCTTCGACCAGGTGATGATGGACGTCGCCCTGCACCGGCTGCCGGTGATCTTCGCCATCGACCGCTCCGGCATCACCGGCGAGGACGGCCCCTCCCACCACGGCGTCTACGACGTCACCTACCTGCGGCAGATCCCCAACATGGTGATCGCCTCGCCGCGCGACGGGCACGAGCTGCGCCGTGCCCTGGCCACCGCGGTCGCCCACACCGCCGGCCCGTTCGCGATCCGCTTCCCGAAGGACACCACCCCGCGACTGACGGTCACCGGGGCCGCGCGCAAGCTCAAGCCGGGCACCTGGGAGGTCCGCTCCCGCGGCCACGACGTGCTCCTGCTCGGCCTCGGCAAGCTCGCCGTGACCTGCGAGGAGGCGGCCAGGCTGCTGCGCCAGGACGGCATCAGCGTGACCCTGGCCGACCCCCGCTGGGCGAAGCCGCTCGACCCGCGCCTCGGCTCGGTCGCCGCCGCCCACCGTCTGGTCGCGACCGTGGAGGACAACGTGCTCGCCGGCGGCTTCGGCGCCGCCGTCGCCGAGGTCCTCGCCGACGAGGGGATCGAGACCCCCCTGCTGCGGCTCGGGATCCCCGACCAGTTCCTGCCCCACGGCAAGCGCGAGGCGCTCCTGACCGAGCTGGGGCTGGACGCGCCGGGGATCGCCGACCGGGTACGCAAGTCCTTCATCCAGGTCGCGGGCGAGTAGGCGCCGGCGCTCACTCGACCGTCCGCAGGATCTGCTCGATCGAGTTGGACCGCGCCCGCAGCTCGGCCACGTCGGCGGCCACCCGCTGCTGGGCGTCCAGGGTGCTCTCGGCGAGGTGCTCGTAGCGGCGCACGAGCTGCCGCAGGTCGTCCTCCTGCTTGGCGGTGAGCTTCGTGTTGCGGAACGCGACGATGCTCGCCAGCGCGAAGCCGATCAGGACCACGACGGCGAGCAGGATGCCGAGGAGGGCCACCGCCTCGGGCCAGGTGACGTCCGACGTCGCCGCCGCCGCGACCGTGCTGGGGTCCATCAGGAATCCTCCTTGGGTGCGGGACCCTTCCCCGGGTCCGCCTTGGTCAGGGTCCGGGCCGCTTCGGCCAGCGCCGCCGCGGTCAGGTGCAGGTCGAAGTCGGCCACCTCGTAGAACTTCATGGCCTTGCCGTCCTCGGAGAGCTCCAGGTGGCCGACGATCAGGCCGGCCGCCTCCAGGCGCTGCAGGTGCATGTGCACCAGGGGGCGGCTGACCCCGATCTCGCGGGCCAGGTGGCTCACGTAGTCACGGCCGCCTGCCAGCTTCGCCACGATCCGCAGCCGGATCGGGTTGGCGAGCGCCGCCAGCATCTCGACCAGGTCGTCGCCGGTCGGCCGGGAGGCTGTCACAGGTCTCCTTCATGTGTCAGAAAAAGCTGACATGTGAAACCGTAGCATGCTACCGGCGGGCGGGCAAGGGCGGTCAGCCGCGGCGGATCGCCAGGTGGTCCCAGACGCTGAAGGCGACCAGCACCGGGACGCAGGCGGTCAGCCAGCGCCGCGGGCGCGCGTGGACGCGCGCGCCGAGCACCAGTTCGGGGGGGAGGGTGACCAGCGCGCAACCGGCCAGCAGGACGAGGTAGGTGGCCCGCCCCAGCACCCACCCCTCCCGTCAGCCCGGCGACCCCTCACGAACAGCGGACCGAGCTGTCGACCGCCGAGATCGTGTGGGGCACTTCGATGCGACAGTTGTTGCGCTCGTACAGCATCCCCATGTAGAAGGCCCCGAACAGGGCGAGGATGACGATGAGCAGGGAACCACCGCGGCGCATGAGGCCTCCTCGTGCCTACGGCGCGACGGATCGGCGAGCAGCGTCAACGCCCTTGCTTGTCTACCCGATCTCCACCTGCGAGAACCAATCCGCCGCTCAGCCGCGGTGACCGAAGTTCATCCCGGCGAACATCGCCTCGGTCCGCTCCATCACCTTCACCAGCGCCGGCAGCTCGGCGGCGAACTCGGTGTCGGCCTGGGGGAAGAGGAACTGGTTGAGCGGCTCGTTGGTGCCGAGCTGCAGCCCGTACTCGTCCATGTACTCGCCGATGGCGAACTCCCAGGTGAACAGCGCGAGCCCGTCGTCGGGCGGGACGTGCACCCAGTAGGTGAGGAAGCGGTTGCGGGCCAGCGAGAACGTGCGGGTGCCGTCGCGGCGGTCCTGCGCCAGGCGGAACCCGAGCACGCGCAGGTCGTCGTCGAATGCCATGGTCGCGCTGGCTCCTGAGGTCGGCATCGGGTGGCTCGCAGGGGCAGCATTCTGGCGGCGTGGTCGCGGATGCGCCAGCGCCGGGAGGTGTTACCGGAGCGACACCGAGATAGTGACGGGGTTGCCCTACAATTCGGCTGCACCCGTATACCCACACGATCGCCGATCGGCACGGGACTCGCGTGGCAAAGCACCTGATCGACGTCGACAACCTGGTTGGCCGGAGCCTCGGCCGGCGCTACCAGCTGGTCGCCCAGATCGCGCGTGGTGGCATGGCGATCGTCTACCGCGCCCACGACCGCCAGCTCGACCGCGTCGTCGCCGTCAAGGTCCCCCGTCCCGAGTTCGCCAGCGACCCCGCCTTCTCGGAGCAGTTCCGGCGCGAGGCGCTGGCCGCCGCGCGCCTGTCCCACCCCAACATCGTGGCCGTCCACGACTCCGGGGAGGAACGCGGGCTGCCCTGGATCGTGATGGAGTACGTCCGCGGCCAGACCCTCCGTGACCTGCTCAACCGCGTCGGCCGGCTGGACGTCGAGACCACCGCCGAGCTGGTCGGCGGCGTCGCCGAGGCGCTGCAGCACGCCCACCAGGCCGGCATCGCCCACCTCGACATGAAGCCGGAGAACGTGCTGCTGACCGACGACGCCGTCAAGGTGGCCGACTTCGGGCTGGTGCGGGCCGCCCACGTGACCAGCGACACCCCGCTGGCCGGCACCGCCCAGTACCTCGCCCCGGAGGTGCTCGCGGGCGGCAGGGTCGACGGCCGCGCCGACGTCTACGCCCTCGGCGTGGTCGCCTACGAGTGCCTCACCGGCCGGCCACCGTTCACCGGCAACCAGGACGCCGTCATCGCCCAGCACCTGTCGAGCCGGGTGCCGCCGCCGTCGCTGGTCGTCCCGGGCATCTCCCAGGGCGTCGACGCCGCCATCTGGCACGCCACCGAGCCCGACCCGGCGCGCCGCTACCCCCACGCCACCGAGTTCGCCGTCGCCATGGGCGCGCCGCGCCGCCGCCGCATGAGCGACATGCTGCGCCCCACCGGCCAGGCCGTCGTCCCGTGGGAGACCAGCGTCGACGTGCGCCTGCCGAGCCGTGCGGCCGCGCGTGGCGCCCGCCCCACCATCGGCCGCGTCCCCAAGGTGCAGCGCGAGCGCGGCCGCTCCAGCAACGTGGGCAACCGCCTGGTCGTCCTGCTGGTGGTCCTCGGCGTCCTGCTGGTCGCCGGTGGCCTCGGCCTGCAGCAGCTCAGCGCCCAGGCGGTGGCCATGCCGAGGGTGGTCGGCAAGACCGAGGGCCTGGCGAAGCTGGAGCTGCGCCGCCGCCTGCTGCGCGTCCACGTGCAGCCGCCCCGCCCGTCGGCGAGCGTGGCGGCCGGCCGCATCGCCGCCCAGTCGGTCCCGCCCGACCGCCCCGTGCGGCGCCTCACCGTGATCGAGCTGGTCCCCTCGTCCGGCATCGCCCTGCCCAACCTGGCCAGCACCGAGGTGGGCGCCGCCCGGGCCCAGCTCGACCAGCTCGGCCTGCGCTACCACGTCGACCAGCAGCCCAGCCAGACGGTCCCCAACGGCCGCGTGATCGCCACCAACCCGGCGGCCGGGACCGCCATCGCCGGCCAGGACGTGCAGCTGCTGGTCTCCAGCGGCCGGCCCAGGGTGGAGGTGCCCGACGTCGACGGCATCGGCTTCGGCCAGGCGCGGCGGCGGCTGGCCGCCCGCGGGCTGGTGGCCCAGCGGGTCGACGTGTTCGCCGGTGGCGTGCGGCCCGGCTTCGTGGTGCGCACCGACCCCGACGCGGGCGCCAGCATCCAGCAGGGCAGCACCGTCCTGGTGGAGGTCAGCAAGGGCAGCGACCTGGTCACCGTCCCGAGCGTCCGCGGCCTGCGGGTCGCCGACGCCACCGCGCAGCTGCGCGGCCTCGGCCTGGTGCCGCGGCTGCTGCTCTTCGGCGACCACGTGCTCGACCAGAGCCCCGGACCCGGCAGCCGGGTGCGCCGCGGCGCCACCGTGGTCCTGTTCCGCAGCCCTGTCTGACGGGAGCGGCGCACGACCTGGCTCCCAACCGGGTTACCGGTCATTGGACGGCCGACGCGATGCGGCGCACGGCTTCGGTCAGCAGTTCGCCATCGTCCGATCCTCGCGTGCTGCACCCGCCCAGGCCGCTATGCTCCTTGGCCATGAGGATCGGTGCGCACGTCTCGGTCGCCGGTGGGCTGCTCAACGCCGTCGGCAACGCCAGGGACGTCGGCTGCGAGGCGTTCCAGGTGTTCGTCTCCAACTCGCGCGGCTGGGCGCCGCCGCTGCCGGACGCGGCGGGCGAGCGGCTCTTCCGCTGGCTGGTCGCCGAGGCCGGGCTCGGGCCGGTCTTCGTGCACGCTCCCTACCTGGTGAACTTCGCCAGCGGCAGCGACCAGACCGCCGAGCGGTCGGTGGCGGTGGTGCGGGCGACGCTCGCCAAGGCGGCGGCCATCGGCGCCGCCGGCGTGGTGGTGCACGCCGGCTCCGACCTGGGCGCGGGCCGTGCCGAGGGGCTGCGGCGCAGCCGCCGGACGATCCTTCCCCTGCTCGGCGAGGGCGACGGACCCGACCTGCTGCTCGAGCTCACCGCGGGCACGCGCAACGCGGTCGCGTCCCGCTTCGAGGAGATGGCCGAGCTGCTCGACGTGCTCGGCGGGCACCCCCGGCTGAAGGTCTGCTTCGACACCTGCCACGCCCACGCCGCCGGCTACGACCTGTCGACGGCGAGCGGCGCCACGGCGGCGGTCGACGAGCTGCTCGCCGCCGTCGGCGGCCGGGTGAGCCTGGTGCACGCGAACGACTCGGCCGAGCCGGCCGGTTCCTGCCGCGACCGCCACGCCGCCGTCGGCGACGGCACCATCGGCGACGACGGCTTCGCCGCGGTGCTGGCGCACCCCGGCCTCGCGGCCGCCGCCGTGGTCAGCGAGACCACCGGCGAGCTGATCGGCCAGGCGCGCGACGTCGCCCGCCTGAAGAAGCTCCGCGAGGCCGGGCCGCAGCACCACGGGCGGTGACCGCCGGCCGGCCACGACGCGGCCTGGCCGCCTGGCGCTGGGAGCTGGCGCTGGTCGCGGTGACCGCGGTCTGGGGGGCGACCTTCGTGGTGGTCCGCGACGCGGTCGCCCGGGTGCCGCCGTCGGCCTTCATCGCGATGCGCTTCCTCGCCGCCGCGGCGCTGCTGGCGAGCCTGCGGCCCCGCCAGGCGCTGCGGCCCGACCTCGCCCTCGCCGCCGCCGGGGTGCTCGCCGGGCTGGCGCTGTTCGCCGGCTACGCCTTCCAGACGGTCGGCCTGCAGTACACCAGCGCCTCCAGCGCCGGCTTCATCACCGGGCTGGCGGTGGTGCTGACCCCGCTGCTCGGCGCGCTGCTGCTGCGCCAGCGACCGGGCCGCTGGCCGGCGACCGGGGCGGGGCTCGCCGCCGCCGGGCTGGCCCTGCTGACGCTGCAGCGCCTCGAGGTCCACCGCGGCGACCTGCTGGTGCTCGGCTGCGCCTTCGCGTTCGCCAGCCACATCCTGCTGCTCGGCCGCTTCTCGCCGCGCCACGCGAGCTACCAGCTGGCGGTGGTGCAGCTCGCCACGACCGGCGTGCTCGCGCTCGCCTGGGCGGGCGCGGCCGGCGAGCTGCGCGCGCCGGGCTCGGCGCAGGTCTGGTTCGCCCTCGCCGTCACCGCCGTGCTCGCCTCGGCCGGTGGCTTCCTGGTCCAGACCAGGGCGCAGCGCGACGTCTCCCCCACCCGCACGGCGGTCATCTTCACCATGGAGCCGGTGTTCGCCGCGGTGTTCGCCTTCTGGCTGGCGGGCGAGCGCCTCGACGCGCGGGGTTGGCTCGGTGCCGCCTGCATCCTCGCCGGCATGCTGGTCGCGGAGCTGGGCAGGTCGCCCGAGGCGCCGCTGGCGGCGCCGGGCGAGTACCCGCTGCGCACGACGGCCCAGGAGGAGGCCGCTAGTCCGCCGGGAGCTGGGCGGCGACGGCATCGAGGATGAAGTTCAGGACGAACTCGAACACGGCCTCGTTGTCCATCTCCTCCCCGCTCGAGATCACCCGCGCGAGGTTGGGGTAGCGTCCGCTGGCGAGCTGCGCCTGGATGTAGGGGCCGACCGACGCCCGCCACTGCTCGATGGTCACGCCGGTGCGTTGCTGCAGCTGCTCCTGGGCGAGCTCCCGCAGGACGAACCCGATGACGAAGAAGTGCACCGCGGCGCCGACCGCCCCCTGGGTCCGCTGGTCGACGCCGAGGCCGCTGAGGGCGGCGGTGGTCAGCTCGTCCTGCCGCAGGGAGTTCGGGCCGAGCGGCGGCGTACCCCAGGCGACCGACGCGAGCCAGGGGTGGCGCAGGAAGATCCGGCGCGTGTCCCTGGCGACCGTCGCCAGGTCCGCGCGCCAGTCCCCCGACGGCTCCTGCAGGCTCAGCTCACCGGCGACCTCGTCGCGCATCAGCTCGATCAGCTCGTCCTTGTTGCGCACGTACCAGTACAGCGACATGGTGCCGGCGCCGAGCTGCTGGGCGACCCCGCGCATGGTGAGGGCGTCGAGGCCGTCGCGGTCGGCGAGGTCGATCGCGGCCCGGACGATCTGCTGGCGGCTCAGGCCGCGCCCGCGCGCGGGCCGCTCGGGCCGCGCCCACACCAGGTCGAAGCCCTCCCCCGTCCCCCGCCCGCGGCGCTGGGCGCCGCGGCCAGGCTCGCCGGCCTCCTCCACCTCGGTCCCTCCGCCTCGGGGATTGCTTCTCGTACAACGTACGTGTATCGTCAGGCGCAAGGACATAGTACGCCGTACGAGAAGGGCGCGAAGGCGATGCCGGCAGCAGACCCCGTCGTCCAGGTCGAGGGGCTGGAGAAGCGCTTCGCCTCGACCTGGGCGCTGCGCGGCGTCGACCTGGCGGTCCGGCCAGGGACGATCTTCGGGCTGCTGGGCCCGAACGGCGCGGGCAAGACCACCGCCGTGCGCATCCTCGCCACCCTGCTGCGGCCGGATGGCGGCCGCGCCCGTGTCGGTGGCTTCGACGTGGTCCGCGAGCCCGAGAGGGTGCGCCCGCTGATCGGGCTCACCGGGCAGGACCTGGCGCTCGACGAGGAGCTGACCGGCCGCGAGAACCTGGTGCTGGTCGCCCGGCTGCTGGAGCTGCCGCGCCGCGAGGCCAGGCGCCGCGCCGGCGAGCTGCTGGACCGCTTCGACCTCGTGGAGGCCGGCGGGCGCCCGCTGCGGACCTGGTCGGGCGGCATGCGCCGGCGGCTGGACGTGGCCGCCAGCCTGATCGGCCGGCCGCCGGTGCTGTTCCTCGACGAGCCGACCACCGGGCTGGACCCGCGCTCCCGCGGCGAGGTCTGGGAGCTGGTGCGCGGCCTGGTCGCCGACGGCGCGACCGTGCTGCTCACCACCCAGTACCTGGACGAGGCGGACCGGCTGGCCGGCGAGGTCGCCGTGGTCGACCACGGGCGGGTGATCGCCGGCGGCTCCCCGGCGGCGCTGAAGGCCAGGGTCGGCGGGCAGACCCTGGAGGTGCGCCCGGCCGAGCGCGGCCAGCTCGAGGCGGTCGCCGCGATCGTGGCGGAGGTCGCCGGCACCACCCCGGCCCGCGGCGGCGACGGCGGCCTGGTCTCGGCGCCGCTCGCCGGCGGCCTCGCCGGCAGCCGGGCGCTGGCGGCGGTGGCCGGGCGGCTGGACGCGTCGGGCATCGCCGTCGCCGAGGCGGGGGTGCGGCTGGCCAGCCTCGACGAGGTGTTCATGGCGCTGACCGGCCACGCCGCGGAGACGGCGGAGGGCCGACCGTGACCCCGGCACGGGCGGCGCGCCACAGCCTGACCCTGGCCTGGCGCGGCCTGCTGAAGCTCAGGCACTCCCCCGACCAGCTGCTCGACGTGCTGCTGCTGCCGGTCACCTTCGTGCTGGTGTTCGTCTTCCTGTTCGGCAAGGCGGTCGCCGGCGACTGGCACTCCTACCTGCAGTTCGTCCTGCCGGGGATCGCGGTGCAGGCGCTGATGTTCGCCTCCATGGGCACCGCGCTGGCGCTGGAGTCGGACCTGCGCAACGGCGTCTTCGACCGCTTCCGCAGCCTGCCGATCGCGCGCTCGGCGCCGCTCACCGGCCACCTGCTCGGCGACCTGGTCAGGTACCTGGTCTCCCTGGTGCTGGTCTTCGGCTTCGGCGCGGTCCTCGGCTTCCGTCCCCACGGCAGCCCGCCGGCGCTGCTGGCCGGCTGCGGGCTGATCCTGCTGTTCTCCTTCGCGGTCGGCTGGGTCGGCGCGCTGGCCGGCCTGCTCGCCAAGAGCCCGGGCGGCGTGCAGGGCCTCACCTTCCTGCTGATCTTCCCGGTCACCTTCGGCAGCAACGTCTTCGTCCCGACCGCTGAGCTGCCCGGCTGGCTGCAGGCCTGGGTCAAGGTCAACCCGGTGACGCAGGTGTCCGACGCGGCCCGCGGGCTGCTGCTCGGCCTGCCGCGCGGCCACGCCGTCGCCGCCTCCCTGTTGTGGACCGCCGCGATCCTGGCGGTGTTCGCGCCGCTGGCGGTGCGCGCCTACCGCCGGCAGGCCTGAGCGATCACGGCGCCGCCGGTTAGGCTTGTGCCGGCCCGGGGCGTGGCGCCGCGGGCCGCGGCCACGGGAGGACCAGGGTGATCAAGGTTCGGGTCTACCGCGAGGGCGAGGAGCTGACCACCGTCCCGGTGGCCGACCTGTCCGAGGTCCGCAAGGAGCCGGACGTGCTGATCTGGGTCGACGTGGTCTCGGCGACCCAGGAAGAGCTCGCCGCCATGGGCGAGGAGTTCGAGCTCCACCCGCTGGTGCTGGAGACCTGGCGCAGCCACCACCGGCGGCCCCGGGTCGAGCAGTTCCATGACTACGTCATGATCGTCTGCTACACGGTCGAGCAGGCCGACGCCGACCCACCCGCCGAGCTGTACGAGGTCGACCTGGTCTGCGGCCGCAACTTCCTGGTCACCGTCCACAAGGGCCGGCCGGTCGACGCCGGGGCGGTCGCCGCCCGCATCCGCGCCCACCCGGAGCTGGCCGACCAGGGCGGCGGCTTCCTCCTCTACGTCGTGCTCGACGAGCTTGTCGACGCCTTCTTCCCCGCGCTCGACGCGATCGGCGAGCGGGTCGAGGACCTCGAGGAGGCCGTCTTCGAGGGCCGCACCCAGGTGCAGTCCGACCTGTTCCGGCTGCGCCGCGACATGGTGGCGGTGCGCCGCGTCGCCGGGCCGATGCGCGACGCCATGCAGGTGCTGCTCCGCCGCGACCTGGGCCTGTTCGGCGAGGAGGCGCGGCGCTACCTGCAGGACATCTACGACCACCTGATCCGCGTGGTGGAGAGCGTCGAGGACTACCAGGACCTGGCCTCGGGCGCGCTCGACGCCAACCTCTCGGTGGTCTCCAACCGGGTGGCCGAGGTGGCCAGGACGCTCGGGGCCTACGCGGCCATCTTCGCGGTGCTGACCACGATCGCCGGCATCTACGGCATGAACTTCACCCACATGCCGGAGCTGCGGTGGCGCTTCGGCTACCCCGGGGCGCTCGGGCTGATGGTGCTGTCCGGCGCGGGCCTGTGGCTCTTCTTCAAGCGCAAGGGCTGGTTGTGAGGCCGTAGCCGGTCGGCCAGGGCGGCCCAGTCGACCATGACCAGCACCACCGTGGCGGCCATCGGCCAGTAGTTCAGGCCCATCGCGACCCAGATGCCGGCGTGCATCGCCAGCACGCACGGCACCAGCACCAGCGCGGCGCGCGGGCGCAGCAGCACCAGCGGGAAGCCCAGCTCGACGACCAGGGTGGCCAACGCGACCAGGTGGGCGAGCCAGGGCCGGTCGGCGACGAACAGCGCCGCGTGGTTGGGCAGCGGCGCTTGATCGCTGGAGGCGTACAGCACCCAGCGGAGGTTGCCGCTGGTCACCCACGCCGGCCCGGCGTGCAGCAGCTTGCCGAGGCCGGTGAAGAAGTAGGCGCCGGCCACCACCACCGTGGCGGTGCGCACCGGCCAGCCGTAGCGGACCGAGCGGCCCGCCGGCGCCCCCCGATTCACCGGGGGGCTACCGCTCGGCCCTGCGCGGCCGCCCGCCGCTGGGGTTCCGGCCTCGCTCTTGAGCCCCCCGGACCCCCGGCGGCGGCGGCGGCGCGCCGTCGGCGACCAGGCGTCCGCGGTCCGCGCCGGCAGCAGCGCCACCAGGCTGAGCAGCAGCAGGACGTCGTTGTGGACCACCTTGCCGAGGCTCGAGGTCATCGCGACCAGCGGCAGGGCGACGACCCAGGCCAGCGGCAGGGTGACCCTGGCGGCGACGCCGGCGGCGGCGAGCACGGCCGCGGCGGCCGCGGCCACCTGGAGGACCGCCACGACCGCCGGCGGCGGCATGGCGTGGAGCAGGTGCAGGAAGGAGATCGGCCGGAACAGCGCCGCGGGCTGCCTGGCCAGCTCCAGGTAGGGCCCGGTGGCCAGCCGCAGCGCCAGCACCGTGCCGAGCCCGATGCGCAGCGCCGCCAGCCGGCGCGGGTCGCCGGGCGCGAACAGCCACGCCTCGGCCCGCGCCACGGCGCCCTCAGGCCGGCGCAACGCCACCGTCCCTTGTCGACCGGGGGGCTACCGCTTCGCTACTCGAGCCCCCCGGACCCCCCAAACTGCTACAGGTCCACCGCAGCTCGCGGGCTGGCGGGGCGCCGCGGTCCCCCACCCGCCTGGAGACGTCGGTCACCGTCCGGTAGATGCGCACCGCCTCGACCTGGCCGCCGCGCGCCCGCACCGCGTCGGCCCACGCCCGGCAGACGGCCGCCTGCCGGCCGGCATCGAGCGCGGCGAAGCCCTTGAGGACCTGGACGTTGCCGTGGAAGCCGACCGGCAGGTCGCGGAAGGGCACCGGCGTCTCGTGCCCGGCCGCGTCGACCGTCACCGCCTGCCAGGCGACCTGGACCGGCTGGCGCGCGTCGGCGAACAGCCGCCAGCCGGTCAGCGGCCACGCCTCGATGCCGGCCACGCCGCAGACCACGAACGCCGTCAGGAACGCGGCGACGAACCAGCGGGTCCATGCCGGCACGGCCGTACGCTGCACCGTCTGCATGCGATGAAGCTAGCACCACGGTCGCGAGTCGTTGCCGAATCCGCGGTCGCCCTGCCCGCGAGGCATCC
This sequence comes from Actinomycetes bacterium, assembly GCA_036377075.1. Classification (GTDB taxonomy): domain Bacteria; phylum Actinomycetota; class CALGFH01; order CALGFH01; family CALGFH01; genus DASUZB01. The sequence continues at coordinate 32,269 of DASUZB010000010.1, forward strand.
GAGGCCAGCCGCCGCGGCCGGTCAGGCCGTGACGGCCGCGCTCAGCGCTCGGATTCGCCGGGGCTGGTCGTGCCCTGCGTGAGGTCCAGCTCGCCCTCGCTCTCGAAGCCGCTGACCACCTCGTCGGGCGCGGTGCTCGGCAGCGCCTCGTCCACCTCGATGGCGTCGTGGACCTCCTGGCCGAGGGTGTTGCGGGCGCGGCCGATCGCCCACTCCCGGTCCTTCTCCGAGCCGACCCGGCCCTCGACCACCGGGATGGCGTCCTCGCCCTCGGCGATGTGCAGTTCCTTGACGTCGATGGCCGGGTCGCGCTGGTGCAGCGCGGCATCGACGGCCGCGTCGGGCCCGCCGGCCTGGTCCACGGCCCGCTCCTTCTCGGCGGGATCCGGCTGGTAGTCGTCGGCGCTCATGCCATGTTCCTCCTGGGTTCCGTCGTCGCCACCGGGTACCCTGCGCGGGCGGCGGCAATCGCTCAGGAGGTGGGCGCGCCCGGGCTCGACTCCATCTGGCCGGACTGCGTCTGGCGCACGAACACGGCCTGCTCCCAGCACTCCGGCACGGTGGCGGCGTCGATGTAGCTCATGCCGCTGCGCAGGCCGCCGACCAGCTCGCCGACGATCTCGGCGACCGGGCCGCGCAGGGGGAACTCCATCTCCTCGCCCTCGGGCACGTACTGGTCGAGCGCGTCGCCGCGGCCCTCGATCTCCAGCCGCGCCGCCGCCGCGGCGTACGAGGCCATGCCGCGGAAGACCTTGTAGTGGCGGCCGCCGCGGCGCACCACCTCGCCGGGGCTCTCCTGGCGGCCGGCGAACAGCGAGCCCACCATCACCGTGCTCGCGCCCGCCGCGATCGCCTTGGCCACGTCGCCCGGGTGGCGGATGCCGCCGTCGGCGATCAGCGGCGTGCCGCTCTCGCGCGCCGCCGCGGCGCAGTCGAGGATCGCGCTGAGCTGCGGCACGCCGACGCCGGCGACCAGCCGGGTGGTGCAGGCGAAGCCGGGGCCGATGCCGACCTTGACCGCGTCCGCGCCGGCGGCGGCCAGGTCGGCGAAGCCCTCGGCGGTGGCGACGTTGCCGGCCACCAGCTCGCAGTCGGGCCAGGCGGCCTTGAGCTCGCGGATGACGTCGAGGGTGTGGTCGGCGTGGCCGTGGGCCACGTCGACCACGAGCGCGTCCACCTGGGCTTGTAGGAGTGCCTCGGCGCGCGACAGGTAGCCGCCGCGCACCCCGACGGCGGCCGCCACCCGCAGCCGTCCCTGCTGGTCGCGGGTGGCGTGCGGGTACTGGTCGCGGAGGGCGAGGTCGCGCAGGGTGATCAGCCCGGCGAGCCGGCCGTCGTCGTCGACCAGCGGCAGCTTCTCGATGCGGTGGCGGTCGAGCAGCTTGCGGGCCTCGTCCAGGCTGGTGCCGGCCGGCGCGGTGACCAGCCGCTCGGCCGGGGTCATGGCGGCGGCGACGCCGGCCTCGGCGGCGGCGCGCATGTCGCGGGCGGTGAGGATGCCCAGCGGCCGGCGCTCCGCGTCGACCACCACCAGGCCGGTGACGCCCAGCCGCGCCGCCTCCGCGGCGGCCTCGGCGACGGTGCGCTCCGGGCCGATGGTGTACGGCTCGGTGACCACGTGGCCGAGGTAGCGCTTGACCCGCCGGACCTCGTCGGCCTGCGCCTCCACCGGCAGGAAGCGGTGGATCACGCCGAGCCCGCCGAGCTCGGCCATGGCGACCGCCATCGGCGCGGTGGTCACCGTGTCCATGTTGGCCGAGACGATCGGCACGGCCACCTCGATGCCCCGGCTGAAGTGCGAGCGGGTCGCCACGTGCCGGCGCGAGCGCACCCGCGAGCGCCGCGGCACCAGCAGGACGTCGTCGAAGGTAAGGGCAAGTCGCAGCACGATCACCTCTCGGGGCGCTGGGGGACCGGTCCCCCCCGGCCGGCGGTAGGTTACGCCCCGACCGCGGCGGCGCGCCGCCGGCGGGCTCGATTCCGAGAAGCTGGCACACGGTGGGAGAGGCTCGAGATGAGTGCGATCATCACCCTGTTCATCGCGGTGCTCCTGTCGGTCCTGGTGGCTCGCGTCGGGACCATCGCGCTGGTGCTGACCGGACTGTCCCACGAGGCGGCGAAGTTCCAGGCCCACTCGGCCTTCCTCGGCGTCGGCTTCACCACCAGCGAGGCCGAGACCGTGGTCGGCCACCCGGTCCGCCGGCGGATCCTGCTGCTGCTGATGCTGCTCGGCAACGCCGGGCTGGTCGGCGTGGTGGTCACGGTGCTGCTGGCCTTCCTCAACGTCGGCGGCGGCCAGGTCGTGCTCAGGGCGGCCGCGCTGCTCGCCGCGCTGCTGCTGGTGTGGCTGCTGGTCCGCTCGCCGTGGGTGAACCGGCGCATGGGCGCGCTCATCGGCCACGCCCTGCGGCGCTGGACCCACCTCGACGCCCGCGACTACGCCGACCTGCTCAACCTCTCGGAAGACTGGAGCGTCGACGAGCTGCGGGTGCGGTCCGGCGAATGGCTCTGCGGCCGCACCCTGGCCGAGCTCGACCTCGAGCACGAGGGCGTCCTGGTGCTGGGCATCTACCGGGCGGACGGGAGCTTCGTGGGCACGCCGACCGGCCACACGCCGGTGCGGGACGGCGACACCCTGGTCGCCTACGGGCGGGGCGAGCTCATCGCCGAGCTGGACCGGCGCGCCGCCGGCCCCGCCGGCGACCACGCCCACCAGGAGTCGGTCGCGTTCGAGCGCCGGCTCGTCGCGGCCCAGACCGAGCGGGACGAGGGCCGCTGAACGTGGCCGGGGCTCCCTAACCGGACATGGTGGGCAGGCAGCGGGCCAGGGCGGCCGCGTCCACGTTGCCGCCCGACAGGACCACGCCGGCCCGGCGCGCCCGCACCGCCCCGCTCAGCAGCGCCGCCACCGGCAGCGCTCCCGACGGCTCCACCAGCTGCTTGGTGCGCGACCACAGCAGCGCCAGGGCGGCGACCAGCTCCTCCTCGGTCACGGTCACGATCTCGTCGACCAGGCGGCGCATCACCGCGAAGGGGCGCTCCCCGGGGGTGAGGGCGCGCACGCCGTCGGCGAGCGTGACCGGTGCCGCCGGCAGGCGGACGCGGCGGCCCCCGGCGAGCGAGCGCCGGGCGTCGTCGGCGGCGGCCGGCTCGACGCCGACCACGCGGGTGCGCGGCGAGCTGCCCTTCACCGCCGCCGCCGTGCCGGCGATCAGCCCGCCACCGCCCACCGGGACGACCACCGCGTCCAGCCCCGGCCCCGCCTGCTCGAGCAGCTCCAGCGCCGCGGTACCCTGGCCGGCCATCACGTACGGGTCGTCGTAGGGGTGGACCAGGTGCAGGCCGCGCTCGGCGGCCAGGGCGAGCACGGTCGCGTCGCGGCGCTCGTGGGTGACGCCCTCGCTGACCACCTCGGCGCCGTAGGCGCGGGTGGCGGCGAGCTTGGCCGGGTTGGAGTCGGCCGGCATCACCACCACCACGGGCACGCCGGCCGCGGCGGCGGCCATGGCGACCGCCTGGGCGTGGTTGCCGGAGCTGACCGCGACCACCCCGCGCGCCCGCACCGCCGGGTCGAGCGCCAGCACGGCGCTGGTCGCCCCGCGGGCCTTGAACGAGCCGGTCCGCTGCAGGTGCTCGGCCTTGGCGAGCACCTGGCAGCCCAGCTCGGCGTCGAGCAGGCGCGAGCGCACCACCGGGGTCCGGTGCACCCGGCCGGCGATCCGGGCCGCGGCCGCCTCCACCTCGGGCAGGCCGAACCCGGCGGTCATGCCGCGGCGGCCACGATCGCGGCGGCCGCCCGCTCGGCGTCCTCGCCGCTCACCTCGTAGTGGAACACCAGCCGGACCTGCTCGGGCGAGACGTCGGCGGCCAGCACCCCGGCGGCGGCGAGGCGCTCGACCAGGCCGGGCCCGTCGGTGCCGAACGGCCCGGTCGCCAGCAGCACGATGTTCGTCTCCACCAGGGCCGGGTCGGTGCTGCCCGGCACCGCGGCCGCGACCGCCTTCGCGGTGGCCTGCGCGCTGGCGTGGTCGTCGGCGAGGCGGTCGACCATCTCGTCGAGGGCGACCAGGGCGGCGGCGGCGAGCACGCCGGACTGGCGCATCCCGCCGCCGAGGAGCTGGCGCACCCGGCGCGCGCGCTCGACCAGCTCATGGTCTCCGATGACCGCCGAGCCGACCGGCGCGGCCAGGCCCTTGGAGAAGCACACCGACAGCGAGTCGAACACCGCGCCGTAGCGCTCCAGCGGCGTGCCGCTGGCCACCGAGGCGTTCCAGATGCGCGCCCCGTCGCAGTGCAGGTGCAGCCCTGCCGCGCTGGTCAGCGCGCGCAGCTCCCGCAGCTCGGCGAGCGGCTGGACGGCGCCGCCGCCGCGGTTGTGGGTCTGCTCGACCGCGACCGCGGCGGTCGGCACGCCGTAGACGGCCGTGCGGATGCGGGCAGCGACCGCCGCCGGGTCGAGGCGGCCGCGCTCGCCGGCGACGGCGTGGAGCTGGATGCCGCTGAGCGCCGGGGCGGCACCGGACTCGTACCAGAAGATGTGGTTCTCCTCGTTCGCGATGACCTCGCTGCCCGGCCGCGCGGCCAGGCGCAGGCACACCTGGTTGCCCATCGTCCCCGAGGGGACGAACAGGGCCGCCTCGCGGCCGAAGCGCTCGGCGACGGCCGCCTCGAGGCGCTGCGTGGTCGGGTCCTCGCGCCAGATGTCGTCGCCGACCTCGGCCGCCGCCATGGCGCGGCGCATCGACGGGGTCGGGCGGGTCAGGGTGTCGGAGCGCAGGTCGATCGGCATGGCACGTCCCGGGTCGGTGGCTCACGGTGCGCCCGGCGGCCGGGAGCCGCCGGCCGGCTGGTCGAGTCTACCGGCGACGCGCCAGCCGCCGGTCTGCGAGGATCGCAGCGTCTCGAAAGGGAGGTTGGCATGTCGTACCCGGTCCTGGCCGGCGCCGAGCCGTTCTCGTTCGACGGCGGCGACGTCGGCGTGCTGCTGCTGCACGGCTTCACCGGCTCGCCGCAGGGGCTGCGCCCCTGGGGCGAGGCGCTGCGGGAGGCCGGCTTCACGGTGCGCTGCCCGCGGCTGCCCGGTCACGGCACCGACTGGCGCGACCTGGCGGCGCGCCGGGCCCCGGAGATGGTCGCCGCCAGCGAGCGCGCCCTCGACGAGCTCGCCGAGCGGTGCGGCAAGGTGGTGGTCGGCGCGCTGTCGTTCGGCGGGGCGCTCGCCCTGCACCTGGTGGCGACGCGGCCGGACAAGGTTCGCGGGCTGGTGACGGTCAACCCGTGGCTGTACTCGAAGGACCGCCGGCTGCTCCTGCTGCCGGTGCTCAAGCTGCTGGTCGCCAGCGCCCCGGGGGTCGGCAGCGACCTGGCGGACTCCGAGGCCAGGGAGCTGGCCTACGAGCACGTGCCGCTGCGCACGCTGGCGTCGCTGCGCAGCTTCCAGCGCGGCGTGCGCGCCGCCCTGCCGCGGGTCACCCAGCCGCTGCTGTGCTTCGTGTCGCGCCACGACCACGTGGTCGACCCGGGCAACACCGAGCTGGTCGCCGCGCGCGCCGGCTCCGACGACCTGCGGGTGGTCTGGCTGGAGCACTCCTACCACGTGGCAACCCTCGACCTGGAGCGGCACGCGATCTTCGACGGCAGCATCGAGTTCTTCCGCCGGGTGACCGGGGCCGGCCGCGCCCAGCCGAAAACCTGACCGCCCTGCCTGCGGGGCAGTCGACGTAGAATCGGGCGTTCGCCCTCCCGGACGCGACGAGGAGCCATGCCTGCCACGACCGAGACCCTGGAGATCACCGGCCACGTGATCGACTCGATGCTGTTCACCCGCATCCTCGACCAGGTCCGGGAGGCCCTGGCCGACTACGAGATCGAGCAGTTCGACGTCGGCCGCACCCCGGTCGACCCGTCCTACGCCCGGCTCAAGGTCACCGCCGAGGACCCGGCGCAGCTCGAGGGGTTGGTCCAGTCGCTCATGGGGCTCGGCATGACCCGCCTCCAGACCGGCGAAGCCACCCTGGCGGCCGCCGAGATCGACGGGGTGCTGCCCGACGGCTTCTACTCCTCCACCAACCTGGAGACCGACGTGCGCGTCGACGGCCACTGGCTGCGGGTGGAGAACCCAGAGATGGACTGCGCCATCGTGGTCGAGGCCGGCCGCGCCCGCACGGTGCCGATGAGCGACGTGGCCAAGGGCGCGAAGGTGGTGGTCGGCAGCCTCGGGATCCGGGTGCGGCCGCGCGACCGGGGCCGCGCCGGTGAGGTCTTCGAGTTCATGTCCTCCCAGGTCTCCAGCGAGAAGCCGCACGGGCTGATCGTCCGCCGGGTGGCCGGCATGATGCGCGCCACCAAGGACCGCGGGGAGCGGATCCTGTGGGTGGCCGGCCCGGCGGTGGTCCACACCGGGGCGGGGCCGGCGCTGGTCCGCCTGATCGAGGCCGGCTACGTGGACGTGCTGTTCGCGGGCAACGCCCTGGCCGCCCACGACATCGAGGGCGCGCTGTACGGCACCAGCCTCGGCGTCAACCTGGCCGAGGGGATCGGCGTCGAGCACGGCCACGAGCACCACATCCGCGCCCTCAACACCGTCCGCCGCTGCGGCTCGATCTCCAAGGCGGTCGAGCAGGGCGTGCTCACCTCGGGCATCATGCACGCCTGCGTCACCCGCGGGATCGACTTCGTGCTCGGCGGGTCGGTGCGCGACGACGGCCCCCTGCCCGACACCGTCACCGACGTGATCGAGGCGCAGCGGCAGATGCGCTCGCTCCTGCCCGGCGTCGGCTGCGGGATCATGGTCGCGACCATGCTGCACTCCATCGCCACCGGCAACCTGCTGCCGGCCTCGGTGCGGCTGGTCTGCGTCGACATCAACCCCGCCACCGTGACCAAGCTGGCCGACCGCGGTTCGACCCAGACGACCGGCGTGGTCACCGACGTCGGCCTGTTCCTCGGCGCCCTGGCGGCCGAATTGACGGGCTGAGGTCTGGGTAAGACGGCAGGGACGGGACCACGCCGTTCACCGGTCGTCCACCCCGCCGCCCGCTGATAGTCAGAAGACCGACGAAGTGGCAGACTCTCGCCGGTGCTCGCCCTCGCTGGTGCCGCTGGAAGGAGGCCACGACGGATCCACAGCCGGGTGCCGGCCCGACCGTCCGCCGCATGCTGATCGGCGCGCGACTGCGCCGGCTGCGGATGGACCAGGGCCTCACGCGGGAGCAGGCCGGCGAGGCGATCCGGGCATCCGAGTGGAAGATCCACCGGCTGGAGAACGGGCAGGTCGGCTTCAAGGAACGCGACATCCTCGACCTGCTCGCGCTGTACGGCGTCACCGACTCCGACGAGACCGCCGCCATCGTCCACCTCGCCCGCGAGGCCAACGAGCCCGGCTGGTGGCACACCTTCGGCGACGTCCTGCCGCCGTGGTTCCGCGCCTACGTCGACCTCGAGGCGGCCGCGACGCTGATCCGCACCTACGAGGGGCAGCTGGTCCCCGGCCTGCTGCAGACCGAGGACTACGTCCGCGCGGTGATGCGCGGCGCGCAGATCGACACCTCGTCGGAGGAGACCGAGCGGCGCATCGCGCTGCGGATGAAGCGGCAGGACGTGCTCACCCGCAAGGACGGCCCGCGGCTGTGGGCGGTGGTCGACGAGGCCGCGCTGCGCCGGCGCGTCGGCAGCCCCAAGGTGATGCGCGCCCAGGTCGAGCGGCTGATCGAGGCGACCAAGCTGCCCAACGTCATCCTGCAGGTGCTGCCGTTCGGCGCCGGCGCGCACCCGGCCATGGCCGGCGCCTTCAGCCTGCTGCGCTTCGCCGAGGAGGAGCTGCCCGACGTGGTCTACGTCGAGCACCTCACCAGCGCCCTGTACCTGGACCGGCGCGACGACGTGGAGGAGTACCTGCACGTCATGGAGGACATCTGCGTCCGCGCCGAGCCGCCCAACCGGACGGTGAAGAAGCTCACCGAGCTCCCCTGGGACGAGTAGCCCCTAGATCAGCCGATGTCGCGCTGCTCGCGGGCGCTGCCGACGGCGCCGAGGCTGGGCTCGGAGGGCAGGGCGAAGGAGAACACCGAGCCGGCGCCCAGGCGGCTGGACACCCAGATGCGGCCGCCCATCGCCTCGACCAGCCGCTTGGCCAGGTACAACCCCAGGCCGGCGCCGCCCGGCTCCCTGGTCATGTAGTGGCCCAGGCGGTGGAAGCGCTCGAAGATGCGCGCCTGCTCGTCCATCGGGATGCCCGGACCCCAGTCGCGCACCTCGAAGACGACCTCGCGGCCCTGCGGGATCAGGCGGACCTCGACCGGCTCGTGCGGCGGCGAGTAGCGCAGCGCGTTGGACAGCAGGTTGCCCAGCACCTGGTCGACCCGCAGCCAGTCGCCGCGGCAGAAGACCGAGTGGTCGGGCAGGACCGGGTGGATCACCCGCTCGGCGTCCTCCGCCATGAACCGGTCGGCGACCTGCCTGACCAGGTCGACCGCGTCGATCGGGGTGGCGTCGACCAGGCCGGCGCCGCTCTCCAGGCGGGTCACCTCGAGCAGGTCCTCGATCAGGCGCTCGAGGCGCTGCGCCTGGGTCAGCATCAGCTTGTAGTACTCCTTGCGGCGCTCCTTGGCGAAGTCGCGGTCCTCGCGCATCAGCGTCAGCAGGAACCCCTTGATCGGCGTCAGCGGGGTGCGCAGCTCGTGCGAGACGCTGGCGACGAAGTCGCTCTTGAGCTCGTCGGTCTGCCGCTCGCGGGTGACGTCGCGGACCACCACGACGTCGGCCTCCATCTCGCCGTCGCCGGTGACCACCGGCGCGTGGGCGTAGTTGATCCAGCGGGCGCGGCCGTCCTTGTTGAGCACCGAGGCGTCGCGGATCTCCTCGTGGGCCGACTGCGCGGCGGCCAGGATCGGGCAGTCGTTGGCGCACATGTCCACCCCGCGCGCGTCACGGGCGCGCAGCAGGTTGAAGCACTTCTGCCCGATCGCCTCCTCCTCGGCGTAGCCGGTCAGCGCGGCCATCGCCGGGTTCCAGGAGCGCACCGTGCGGTCGGACCCGACGGTGTAGATGCCGTCGGTGGAGTGGCCGACGATGTCGCGCAGGGTGGCGCGCTCGTTCTCCGCCTCGCGGTAGAGGTCCTCGTTGAGCAGCGCGGCGGCCGCCTGGTTGGCGAGGGTGAGCAGGGACTCACGGTCGTCGCCGGTGAAGTCGGTGTCGACCCGCGGGCCGAAGGCGGCCATGTAGCCGACCGTGCGGCCCTCCGCCTCCATCGGCACCAGGTGCAGGCGGTCCCAGTTGGAGCGGGTGGCGTAGCCCTTGGCCGCCTGCTCCCAGGCGACCGGCGAGGGCGTGACGCCGAGCCGGTCACCGGCGCCGTCCGAGGCGATCACCTCGAGGACGCCGTCGCTCGGGCGGCCGAGGAACACCGCCGCGCCCTCGCAGTTGAGCACCTCGGCGACCTGCCGCACGAACGCCTGCCAGGCGGTGAGGTCGCCGAGCCGGTCGGAGAGCGCCCGGCCGGCCTGGTAGAGGGAGTGCATGCGCTGGCCTTGGGCGAGGCTGCGCGCCCAGGCGCGGTTGCCGAGCAGGGTGAGCCCGATCGGCACCACCAGCAGCGGCAGCAGCAGCGCCCGGTGGTCCACCACCAGGGCGGCGATCACCAGGCCGTAGGCGGTGCTCGCCGCCCAGTCGGCGGCGGCGACCGGCGCGGCCCGCAGCCACGCCTGGGACAGGCCCTGCCCCACCGACAGGCCGATGACGATGCTGACCAGGGTGTGGTTGACCACGAAGAAGGCGAGCATGCCCAGGACCCACAGCACCGTGAGGGTCGGGTCGAAGCCGCTGCCCGGGCTGCCGGGAGCGACCGCGACGGTCGGGTCGGACTCGCTCAGCCGCTGGATCAGCTGCGCCGAGACCAGCGCGGCGGCGCCGACCGAGAGCATGTACTGCGGGACGTTGAACAGCCGCTTGACCCGCTGCGGCTCGAACAGCCACTGGCTGGCGGCGATGCCGACGCCGGTCGCGAGCACCAGCAGCGGCGTCTGGATGAACACCACGCCCAGGACGATCACGATCTCGGCGACGCCGATGGAGAAGCGGTGGTTGCGCAGCGGCACGCGGACGACGAAGCGCTCGGCGAGCACCAGGCCGGCGGCGTAGGCGACCGGCAGCCAGGCGGCGTTCCAGTCGGCGGACAGGCGGCTCGAGGCCGCCGGCAGCACCAGCACCGCCTCGACGGCCGCGCCCGCGGCCACTGCCAGGACGAACAGCCAGGCGCCGTGCGGCAGCGAGTTGCGGACCCCGCGCCGGGGTGCCGCTGGCTCGCCCGTGCTGGCCATCCCGCTCCCCCTGCCGTCCTTCGTCTAGGCCGTCGGCGCTCGTGGGGCGCGGCACGACGGTCGCAGCGCTCTCGGCCGATCTCGGTGCCGAGGACTGGGGGACGAGCGCATCGACGGTCGGGGGCCGCGCGACCCGGTGGTCGGCGTGGAGGGCCGGGTCACGCCGTCCCGGCATTCTGTCACGAGGAACCGGTCGGCGTGGAGACCCTTCATGCCCGTCACCGCCCGGCGCGTGACCAGGTGGTCGAGCGCCCGATCCGCGACCAGGTCGTCGAGCGCCCGGTGCGGGACCAGGTGGTCGAGCGGCCGCAAGCCGACCAGGTCGTCGAGGGCCGCACCTGGGACCAGGTGGTGGACCGCGGGGCGGTGGACGCGCGCTCGGGAACCCGCGCGGAGGCGGCCCGCGTGGACCGCGAAAATTCCGTCGGTGGCGCGGAAATGTCCAGCGGTTGAACAGTCTCGGTGCGGCCATCACGCAGGACCGTCCCAGACCATCCGAAGCGCGCGTCCATATTCTCTCCCTCGCGCTCACCCTGCGGGTGGCGCCGCGGCGAACTGGTCAGTTGCCACCACGATTTTGCGTGTCGTCTCGCGAAAAACGCAATCCTGCGTCCCGGGAAAATGGCGCAGCTAATTTGGGCCATGCGTAGCACGCAAGCCCTAGTCTCCGTAGCCACAATCGCCCGCCGACGCGGTCACGGACGCCCCAGCACGATCAGGCGTTCGCCTGGGTCGCTGCTGCTCAGGGCGGTGCGGCCCGGCAACACCCCACCCACGCGAGCACGCAGAGTGGTTTCCACTCGTCGGAGGGTGATTCGCCCCGCCATTGATAACGATCAGGAGAAGATTCTCCGCCGCACCGGCGGGATCGCGCCTGGTAGGGCGCCCGCGCCGATCCGGGCCCGCATGCCTGAAGCGCGAGGCCCTCAGCCTCCCGCCCGCAGCGCCAGCGTCGCCGCCCCGACCATCCCGGCCTCCGGACCGAGGCGGGCCGGCACCACCGGCGGCAGGGTGCGGTGCGCCGGCGCGAAGACGTAGCGCTCGACGCTCGTCCGGGCCGGCCCGAGCAGCAGGTCCCCGGTGGCCACCAGGCCGCCACCGACCACCACCAGCTCGGGGTCGAAAATGGTCACCAGCGAGGCGATGCCGACGCCGAGCCAGAAGCCCATCCGCTCGAACAGCGCCCGCGCCGTCGGGTCGCCGGCCCTGGCCGCCTCGAACACCAGCGGCCCGGTGACCTCGGCGTCCCCGACGCGCCGGGCCAAGCCCCCTTCCGGATCGGCCAGCACCGCCTCGCGCCCCATGCGCGCCAGCGCCGTGCCCGAGACCATCGCCTCGAGGCAGCCGCTGCTGCCGCAGCTGCACGGCGCCCCCTCCGGCGCGACGATCATGTGGCCGACCTCCGCGCCCAGGCCGCCGACGCCCCGGTAGACAAGGCCGCCGAGCACCAGTCCCCCACCGACGCCGGTGCCGACCGTGAGCAGGACCATGTCGTCGCTGCCGGTGCCCGCCCCGAAGCGCGCCTCCGCCCAGGCCGCCGCGTTGGCGTCGTTGTCGACCACCGTCGGCAGGCCGGTCCGCTCGTGGAGCAGCCGCCGCAGGGGCAGGTCGCGGTAGGGGTTGTGGGGCGCCCAGACGACCAGGCCGGCGGGCCACTGCACCAGCCCGGCGGCACCCACGCCGATCGCCTCCACCTCCGGGTGGCCCGCCCGCAGCCGGCCGATCACCCCGACCAGGGTGGAGACGGTGACCTTCTCGTCGCTCTCCTGCGGCGTGGGGATGCGGGTCTGCTCCACGATGCGGCCGTCGGCGCGGACCACCCCGGCGGCGATCTTGGTCCCGCCGATGTCCAGGCCGACGGCCAAGCGGCCGTCGGGGGACGCGAGCGACCACCGACGCCGCCAGCGCCGGGTCAGCGCCGGCGGACCGGAGCCGGCCGGCGCCCGCTTGCCCGGTCGCTCAGCCGACACGGATGCGCTGCACGCCGGCGGGCCGGCGGGCCGGGCCGGCGGCCTCACCCGCGTCCAGCAGGGCACGGGCCGCCAGCATCAGCTCGGCCCCCGCCTTCATCAGGTGCTCCAGCACCTCCGGACGGGACTGCCGCAGCGTGGCCAGCCCCATGCAGATGGGGCAGACCTGGCACTCGGGCGCGGTCCCGTGACCGCCTGCTGGCTGCTCGTCGGACATGCACTCCTCCTCGTCGGGGGACGCGCCGGCCGGCTAGGCGCGGCGCGGACGGGTGCCGGCGCGGCGCACCGCCTCAGGCTCCCTGGCGCCGGCCCCCGGGGCGCCGTCCGGCGCCGCGAACCGCACCACCAGGGTGCCGCCGCGCAGGTTGGCGGCCACCACCTCGAGCGCGCGCAACGCCTGGGGCAGCAGCACGTTGCGCTTGTACTGGCCGACCTTGACCAGCAGCTCGTCGCCCTTGCGCATGACGTCCAGCTCGGCCCGCTCGGCGAACGGCAGGTCCAGCCGCAGCGCGTAGCCGCCCTGCTCCTTGCTGACCCGGATGGGGGTGGTGGTGGCCAGCAGGTCGGCCGGGTCGCGCTCGCCGTAGACCTCGACGGCCACCTCACCGAGCCGGGCCAGCCCGACCATCTCGTCGTCGAACAGCCGGCAGGTGAGGATCGGCAGCGGCGCGAACGACTCGGTGATGGTACGGAAGTGGTCGGCCTGGATCTCCTTCCACTTGCCGAAGTACGGGTCGGTCACGTCGTCGGGGAGCAGGCGGTTGACCACCACCGCGTCCACCCGGTAGCCGAACAGCGACAGGTAGGTGTAGGTCCGGCGCGCCTCCGCGACCACCATCTTCTCGGGGTTGACCACCAGCCGGACGGACGAGGACTCGGGCTCGGCGAGCAGCACCCGCACCCGCTCCAGGTTGCGGTAGAGCCGCTCGACGGCCGCGAAGACCGCGTCCGAGGCGATCGGCGGCAGGTTGCCGATCCGGCCCAGCAGCGGGCGGGCGACCGCGGCCATGCGCCGCGACGACGGGAAGATCCGGTCGATGTACCAGCCGAGCGCGTCGGGCAGCGACAGCAGCCGCAGCGTCTCCGCCGTCGGCGCGCAGTCCACCACCAACAGGTCGTAGCCGCCCTTCTGGTGGTAGCGGTTGATGTCGATGAGGCTGAACAGCTCGTCGAGGCCGGGGATGACCGAGAGCTCCTCCGCCTCGATCGGGCTCACCCCGCCCCAGTTCAGCAGGTTCACCACGTAGTCCTGGATGTCCCGCCAGTTGGCCTCCAAGCGGGCCTGGCTGTCGATCTGCTCCGCCCACAGGTTCTCGGCCACCTCGCGCGGCTCCGCGCCGAGCTCCACGTCGAAGGAGTCCCCCAACGAGTGCGCCGGGTCGGTGGACATCACCAGGGTGCGGTGGCCGAGCGACGCGGCGCGGGCGGCCGTCGCCGCCGCCACGGTGGTCTTGCCGACGCCGCCCTTGCCGGTGAACAGCAGGATCCGCACGCGCGCTCCTGGACGTGGTGTACGGGCTCCGGCAGCCTACCGCCCGCACCGCCTGGCCCGCTAAGCCCCGACCCGCCGTCCCAGGGGGCGGCCTGGGACGACCGCACGCCGGCCGGCCCGCGCCTCGGCTACCTGATGAGGACGAACCGGGGCGGGCTCGCCCAGACCGAGTAGGCGAGCTGGATCGTCCCGTCGGGATCGAGGCGGGCGCGGGGCAGGTAGGCCAGCTTCTTCGGGTCGGGGATCCGGTACAGGGCACGGCTGGCACCCCAGGGACCCTCGGGCCGCGTGGCGGTACGGAGGTCGAAGGTGGCGCCGAACGGCTGCATGGTCAGCGCGGCGAGGCCGACGCCGGCCGCGGTGGCCCGCGGGTCGGGGTTGGGGATGACGCTGGTGAGCTTGGTGGTCAGCCGGGCACCGTCACTGCCACGCAGCGGCGCGGCGAAGCCCGCGAACGGGACGAATCCGCGGCCGTCCCAGAACCGCCAGAAGCCACTCGAGCTTCCCAGGGGGAAGCGGGCCAGGTAGGTGAGGTTGGTCCAGCCGTGATCCTGCTGGAGGTTGCCGTAGACGTAGACGTCCGAACCGCTGACGAGCACGGCGTGGCCCCAGGCGATCGGACCGCCGTAGACCTCCCGCGGCGGCTCCGGCAACGGCCGCAGGCTCGGCAACGCCAGGCCGGCCAGGTAACGGTGGTTGGTCGCCACGAAGCCGGGCTTGCCGTTCGGCTGCAGCACGGCCTTGAACTCCTCGGCGAACAGCATCAGCCGGCCGCGCTCGACGAAGCCGCTGGACGGCCACAGCCAGGTGTTGGGCCGTACCCGGGGAACCAGGTCGGCCGCGTCGGCGCCGGCACGACCGGTGACGAGGCGAAACCGCTGCCGCGCATCCTGCAGCAGGACCGCGTTGTGGACGCCGGCGACGCCGCCACCGGTCCGGAACCGGCAGTCGCCCAGCAGCCAGGCAGTCCGCCCGTCGGGCAGCGGCACCGGGTAGGTGCCGTCGCCGGCGACCAGGTCGCCGGGGCCCCGCAACCGACCCACCACCTGGAAGCCGTGCTGGCCACCACCGTCGGGGGCGGGGGCGCGTGCCGGCAGCACCACCTTGACCAGGACCACCGGAACCGACACCGCCACGACCAGCAAGGCGGCGGCCAGGTAGTTCCAGGGCCGAAGGCGGCGACCCACCGGGGAACGCGCTTGGCTCATCGACGTAGGAATCCTACCGAGGTCAGGCCGACTCCACCCTGCGCTTCAGGTCGCCCAGGGCGGTCTTCACGATCTGCTTGGCCGCCTGCCGCTTGAGCAGCCCCGGAATGGGCACGTTGAGCGAGACCGAGAGCTCGTAGGTGACCCGCGTCGCACCCCCGTCGAGGGGCTCGAGCACGTAGGAGCCCGACAGGTCTTCGAGGGTGCCCTCCACGTAGGTCCACGACATCCCGCCGTCCCGCGGCGCGTACGTGTAGGCCAGCGTGTACTCGGCCGGGAACAGCGGCGTGTTCACCTTGAACGCCACCTTGGTGCCGCGGCCACGGCGGTCCCTCGCCAGCACCCTGGCCTCCTCGAGCTGCCCCGCCCACTCCGGATAGGCCTCGAAGTCGGCGATCACCGCCATGATCTCCTTCGGGGTCCCGTAGACCTCGGTCGACCCGGATCCCTGCTCGGCCATCGCCGCTCCCCTCAGTCCGCCGGGTGCACCAGCATGCGGCCCGTACCCCGGAAGTACCCGACGTTGACCAGCCGGGTCCGCCCGACCCGCAGCCGGCTCGCCCGCGGCTGGTGCACGTGGCCGAAGTACAGGTAGTCGGGCTGCTGCTCCTCCACGTAGTCCAGCAGCGCCTGGCTGCCCGGCTCGAACCGCCCGGCCACCACGTCGAAGCGCAGGTCGTCCACTGCCGGCGGCATGTGCGAGCACAGCACGTCCACCCGCGGCAACCGCGCCACCTTGGCGGCGAACTCCGCCTCGGTCACCTCCGCCAGGTGCGGGTGCGCACCGCGGGGCAACCCACCGCCCACGAACCCGACCGACAGGCCGTCCAGGTCGACCGCCTCACCGTCCAGGTAGCGCAGACCCGGCCGCAGGAACTCCCCCCACATCGCCGGCGTGTCCACGTTCCCGTGGGTCAGGTAGGTCCGCTCCGGAAACGCCCCGAACACCGCCGCGAGCTGCTCGCGGCAGGCCGACTGGATCCGGTGGCGGACCTCGTCCTCACGCCCGGCCGCCGCGCCGCGCAGCACCAGCCCCGCCTCCTCGAACCGGCTCGCCGTCCGCAGCTCCACGAACCGGCGCGTCGCCTCCAACCCGAACACGTCCACCACCGGCCCCTGCAGCTCCAGGTAGTCGAGCAGGTTGACCAGGTCACCGCAGACCAGCAGCGCATCAGCGTCGGCGGCCTCCCGGCGGAGCGCGCCAGCGGCGCCGTGGATGTCGGAGACGACCTTGATGCGGATGGCTGGCTCCTGCGGTGCGGGGCGGGTGAGGACCCAGCCGGCCGACGGCTCCCACCGCGGCGGCGGCCTCCACCTCATGCTACGGGATCAGCCCCCGGCAACCCGACCAACCCTCAGCGCGCGCCGTTCCCCGGCCCCGCCGGACCGCCCGGCGGCACCCGACCCGACGACGGCGCAGCACCCCCCGGCACCGGACCCGACGACGGCCCACCACCCGGCGACCCGCGACCCTGCGCCAACCGACCCGACGACGACCCGAGCGTGACCACCAGGCCAACCGCCAGCACCAAGCTGAGCACCGCCGCCGCAACCGCCAGCGCCCGCTGGCCCACCAACGGCCGACCACCCTCGGCCAGCCGCCGCGCGTCCACCGCCGACACCACCCACAACCCCAGCAACGCCAGCACGAACGGCACCTTCACCAGCAGCAGCATCGCCGCCTCCGGCCGATGCCACACCGCCACCAGCACCGCCAGCCACGTCCCCGCCAGCAGCAGCCGCGCCAGCCCCTGCCCCAACGACCCCGCGTACCAGCAACCCAGCCCGGGCACCACCGACAGCCCGAGCGCGACGCCCGGACGACGAGCCGCCACCGGCGGCCCCGGAAGCCGGAACAGGTCCAGGATCGGGTTGCCACAGACCCGACAGGTCAGCTCGTCGATCGGGTTGACGCCCTCGCACGCCGGGCAGAGCCACTCCAGCCGGTCCCCCACCCGCCGGATACGCCCGTCCGCCGACGGCACCAACCGCACCGCCACCGTCTGACCGAGGTCCGGCGGACGCGCCGGCGCCGAGGTCACCCCGTCCGCGCCGCTGGCACCCTCCGGCGGCTCAGGACCCAGCCCCTCCCACCCCGCACCCTCGGGCCGCGGCGGCGAGACCAGCGGAATCGGCGTACCGAACCGCATCAGGCACTGCCCGCACCAGTCCGCCCCGTCCGGGTTGGCAGCACCGCACCGCGGGCACCTCACCGCCCGCCACCCCACCGGCCAGCGCCACCCATCCGCCTCCTCCTGGCAGTTCCCACGTCCGTCAGGTCGACGACCCGGCCAGCGAGCGACGCCGGCCATCGAGCACGTGGCGGACCCAGGCCATCACGGCGCCCGGCGGAACCTAGGAACCATCGGCACGATCCGCCCCAGGGTGGAGTCCACCCGGACCGGCATACTGGCACGGTCAGCCCACCGCCAGCGGGAGGCCCCGGTGCCGCTACCCTACGGCCCCGTCGTCGGGACCTGCGGCTTCTCCTATCCGGCCTGGCGGGGCCATTTCTACCCACCCGACCTGCAACCCTCGGGCTGGCTCGCCTTCTACGCCCAGGTGTTCGAAGCGGTCGAGCTGGACGGCACCTTCTACCGCCCGCCAGCGCTGTCGACGGTGACGAGCTGGGCCGCCGCCCTGCCCGACCGCTTCGCGGTCGCCGCCAAGGTCCCGCAGGCGATCACCCACGAGGCCCGCCTCGCCGGCGAGGAGGCCGCAGGGATGCTGCGCGCCTTCGCCCACGCCCTCGCCCCCCTCGGCGACCGCCTCCTCGCCGCCGTGCTGCAGCTCCCGCCGAGCCTCGGCGCCACCGAGGGACGCGAGCGCCTCGCCCGCCTGCTCGGCGAGCGGCCGCGCGGCCTCCCGGTGGTGGTGGAGGTCCGCCACCGCTCGTGGGACCGGCCCTGGCTTTCCCGCCTGCTCGCCGACGCCGATGCCGCCCCGGTCCTCACCCACCGGCCCGGCGAGGACCCCTGGCCGCTGCTCGACGGTCCCCTCCGCTACCTGCGCCTCCTCGGCGAACGGGACGCCATCCCGGCGATCGGCACGCCCCTCCGCGACCTCGGGACCGACCTCGACCGCTGGGCCGCCCGCCTCGGCAAGGCGGCCACCGGCCGCCGCCCCGCCGCCGCCTTCGCCAACGACACCTACGAGGGCGCCGCCTTCGCGACCGCGGCGGCCCTGCGCCGCCGCCTGGGCCAGCCCACGCCCGAGCCGCGCACCCGCTGGCCGGCCCCACCCCTCCCCGGCCTGGAGCCCTGAAGGTCACGAGTTATCCACAGAAGGCCTCACCTCCCTTGCCCCGAACGCGACAGCAGCTCAAGATTCCTTATCATGACCAACTAACCCATTCAGGCCAGCACCGTCACAGGAGCACAACCGTATGACCGCGTCGAGACCACGCACCTTGGCTGGCGTGGTCCTCGGCATCACCCTCGCAGCCGCCGCCGCCTGGCTCGCCACCCAACTCCTCGACGGCGACCCCTTACCCCCTGCAACCCAGCCACCCCCGCCGGTCCCCACGACCGCTCCGACCCAGACCACCGCCGCCCCCGCGTTCACCAAGGAGGGCGCGGTAGCTGGCCTCCGGCTCATCGTCCGGAAGCGCCAAGA
>DASUZB010000011.1:0-47348 GCA_036377075.1 Actinomycetes bacterium
ACCGACGGCGCCGCCGCGGGCCGCAGCGACCGGCGCGGCGTGGGCCGGTCCGGCGCCGGCAGGTCGGCCGCGGGCAGGTTCGCCGGTGGCCAGTCCGGGGCGTGGCCGTCCGCCGCTGGGGCACTGTTGGCGGGGTGCTCCGGAGCCTGGTGGAGCGCCGCGGGCGCGTCGGTCGGCGGCCAGCTTGGCGCTTCCCGGACTCGCGCCGGCAGGTCCGCCGGCGGCCAGCTCGGGCCCTGGCCGTCCGCCGCGGGGGCGCCGGCGGGGGCGAGGTCCGGCGCGTACCGCTGCTCCAGCGGCGGGACGACCGACTGCTCGCGGAGCGGTTGCTGCCACCAGCCCTCCCAGGCCGACGCGCCGCCGTTCGTCGACGACGGCGCGCCCGCGCCCGTCGCCACCAGGCTGGGCACCGCCATCGCCGGCTCGGCGGCCGGCTCGGCCGGGACCTCCTCGCCCTCGGAGAAGAGCTCGGGCGGGAGCACCACCACCGCGGTGATGCCGCCACCCGGCGTCGGGCTCAGCGAGACCCGCACGGCGTGGCGCTGGGCGAGCCGCGCGACCACGTGCATCCCGAGCCGCTGGGACACCGACAGGTCGACGTCGCCCGGGGCGGCGAGCAGCTCGTTCGCCGCCGCCAGGTCCTCGGGGGGCATGCCGACCCCCCAGTCCTCGACGGTGAGCACCCAGCCACCGCCGTGCTGCAGGTGCGGCCGGGTCCGGACGCTCACGGTGGTGTGCGGCGGGGAGAAGTGCACCGCGTTCTCCACCAGCTCGGCCAGCATGTGGGTGAGGTCGGCGACGGCGGTGCCGGAGACGGTCACCTGCTCGTCGACGTTGAAGGCCACCCGGTCGAGGTCGTCGGTCTCGGCGATCGCCGCGCGCACCACGTCCAGCAGCGGGATCGGCTTGGTCCAGACGCGGGGTGGCTGCTCGCCGGAGAGCACCAGCAGGCTCTCGGCGTTGCGCCGGATGCGGGTCGCCAGGTGGTCGAGGTGGAACAGGTCGGCGAGCGCGTCCGGGTCCTTCTCGTGCTCCTCGAGCTGGTTGATGACGTGCAGCTGCCGGTACAGCAGGCTCTGGTTGCGCCGGGCGAGGTTGACCAGCAGGTCGGAGGTGAAGCGCCGGTGGGTGACCTCGGCGTCGGCCAGCTCGGTCGCCAGCTTCAGCGTCTTCTGCTGCTCCTGTTCGCTGGACTTCCAGAAGATCACCACGCCACCGCAGGCGAACAGCACCGCCAGCCCGTGGATCCCCGACCACAGCCACGGGTTCCCCTGCCCGGCGGGGTGGTTGAAGATCAGGTTCTTCTGCCACAGCGAGCCGATCCCGTGGCTGAGCACGGTGAACGCGATGTTCCACAGGAACGGCACCCAGTCCTGGTACAGCGCGATGAAGCCGATGATGATGAAGAAATGGAAGTGCGCCTCGATCGAGCCTCGCGACAGCCCGACCAGCGCGGCGGAGCAATAGACCAGCCCGACGGTGTTGAAAAATGACGCGACCCGGCGATTGCGCGCCAGCTGGCCACCGGCGAGGCAGGCAAGCGGCGGCACCACCGCCCAGGCGCTGTAGACGACGCCGCGGCCGACGCCGACCCCGAACAGGAATAGCCCCGGCACGTGCAACAGCAGCAGCCAGGTGAGCAGCGCGTGCCGCTTTCGCCACGCCTCCTGGTCGAGCGTATTGCCATGCGGGATGTATTCGAGAAGCTTGTTTATCATTTGCAAACCCCGAGTTGCTGCCGGACACGGGCGTCTGAGCATCATGATCATCCGCCACGGTCGATGCAACTATCCGTACGGACTGGTCGTAATCGGGCGGATGGAAAGGGACGAGGCCCTAGGGAATCTCGGACCAGAAAAACAAACGATTACCGACGACCGCCTACAGCCGGTCGAATGTCCTGAGATTTTGCATCAGGCGGGCGGTCCGGGCTCCGGCAGGTCGTCCACCGAGCCGGAGATGAGGATCCGGTCCGGCTCGATCGCTCGGACGCGGTCCCAGCGGACGTAGCGACCTTCGCGGTAGAACCAGCTGGCGAGCAGCTTGACCAGGGCCGGACCCTTCATGTCGCGGCGTCCGTAGCCGAAGCGGCCACCGGTCGCGCGCCGCCCGACGATCAGCCCGTCGAGCCGCAGGCTCGCGCCGAAGCCGCCGACCAGCGGGCCGTCCTGGACCAGGCGGACGTCGTGGACCTCGCCGCCGCGCTGCCCGTGCTGGTCGACGATCTCGGCGCCGAGCAGGTCACTGAGGCGCATCGCCGGCTCCTGGCAGCCTGCCGATGACCTGGCGGCGCGTCCACGCCTCGAGCTGGTCGGTCTCCAGCTCCGACTTGGCGACGCTCAGGTCGATCGCACTGCCGATCGCCTTCACCACGCCGAAGGGGACGCGAGCGGGGCGCCGCTCGTCGCGTTCGCGCAGCCGGTTGGCGACCGCCTCCAGCCAGGCGCCGAAGCGACCCCCGAGCCGGCGGCTCAGCGCCCCGGGCCCCGCCAGGATCGCGGTTACCGCCGGGGCGCCGCCGCCGTCCGGGAAGCCGAGCTCGAGGTCGTCGACCTTGCCGGCCAGGCGGCCGTCCTTGTCGACCAGCTGGCGGTCGAGCAGGTGGAGCCCGGCTTCGAAGGTGCGGCCCGCCACGTCGGTCAGCTCCCCGCCTTGGTGAGGACCATCAGCGGGATGGTCGCGACCGCCACCACCAGCAGCAACAGCAGGTAGGCGGTTGCCAGCGCGTTGACCAGGCCCGAATTGACCTTGTCGCCCATGTACCCGCGGTCGTTGGCGACCAGCAGGATGGGGAAGTAGGTGAGCGGCAGCGCGGCCGCCGAGAGGACGATCGAGTACTCGGTGATCTTGATCGGGTCCAGCGTGGTCAGCACCAGCCCACCCCCGAACGCGATCGAGAGCAGCACGATCAGGTGGAACCGTGGCGCCTCGGCGGGCCGCACGAACTTGCCCCACTGGAAGCCGAAGTACTGGGCGACCGCGTAGCCACACGACAGTCCGGTCTCCAGGGCGGCTCCGAAGGTGGCGGCGAAGAAGCCGAGCAGCAGCACGGCCAGCCCGAGCTTGCCGAGCACCAGCACCGTGGGCAGCGCGACCTGCGAGAGGTGGCCAGGCTCGATGCCGCGCGGCTCCAGGAACAGGGTCGAGCCGACCATCAGCGCCAGCGACAGCAGCCCGCCGAGCGGGAACCCGATGTAGACGTTGAGCCGGTTGACGACCAGGTCGGCCCGGGTCCAGCCCTCCTCGACCGCCCCGGAGGAGAAGAAGAACACCTCGTACGGCGTCATCGCCGCACCGAGCAGGGCGATCGCGAAGTAGAGGTAGCTGGGGTGCCCCTCCCCCCGCGGCACGGCGGGGTGGGTGGCCCCATGGAGCAACCCGCCCCAGTCGGGGTGCAGGCGCCACAGGGCGACCGCGACGACGACCAGCGCCAGGCCGGCGAACCCGAAGAGGTTCTCCATGACCTTGAACTTCACCCGCCACACGACGACCCACACGCCGAACGCGACCACCGGCACCCAGAGGAGGTAGTTCACGCTGGTTGCCAGCTCGATGGCGAGGGCGACGCCGCCGATCTCGGCGGCCAGGGTGAGGAAGGTGATGAAGAACGAGGCCAGGAGGTTGACCAGGCCCACCCCGGCGCCGAGGCGCTCGCGCACCAGGTCGAACACCGCCCGTCCAGAGACCGTGGCCACCCGGCCGGCCATCTCCGCGTACAGGCAGATCCCGATCACCCCGACGACCACCACCCAGGCGAGCGACATGCCGAAGCGGGCGCCGGCCTCGGAGTTGGCCACGATGTCGCCGATGTCGACGAAGCCGCCGATGGCGGTCAGGATGCCGAGGGCGATCTCGAAGACCTTCTTCATGCGTGGGCCTCGGCGAAGTCGCCGAGTCGTGCCGACAGCTTCGGCAGCGGCCCCGCCAGCCCCCGCAGCTCGCCAAGGTGGCCCCGCCGGGCGGCCGTGCGCAGGGCGGCCAGGGTCGAGGTGGCCTCGTCGAGCAGCTTGTCCAGGCTGTCGCGCAGCTGGTCGGCGCGCCGGTCAGGTGGCTGGATGCCGTCGAAGGTGCCCTGGGCGGCGGTCGCGTCCTCTTCCGCGTCGAGCAGGACCTGCGTCAGGTAGCGGCCGTACGCCTTGCGTCCGGTCGACGCGTCGACCGCCAGGCGGGCGGTCTCCACCGCCGAGCCGACCACCTTGGCGGTCTCTCCGGCCTTGGACTCGTAGACGGCCGACGACCGCACCGGACCGGTGCACGCGCCGAGCAGCAGGACCAGGGGCACCACCAGCAGTGGCCGTCGCATGGTGACGACCGGTGTACCCCCGAGCGAGGAAACCAAGCAGCGACCCGGCGGCGGGGGCCGCCGGGTCGCTGCGCGCCGGGGGGGCGCGCCGCAGGTCGCGAGCAGCCGCTCGAAGAACGAGCGGTAGCGCTGGAACGCGCTGCGCAGGCTGTCGGTGGAGACCTCGTCGCCGCGGTCCCACTGGCGCTCCAGCCTGGCGCGCTCGTCGGCGAAGCTGCCGGCAAGGTGCTGCATGAGCTCGGCGGTGAGGCCGTCGGCCCGCTCGACCGCCTGCCGCGGGGCGTCGACGAACCCGTTCTGGACGTCGGTCCAGCGGGCTCGGAACGCCTCCGCGTCGTCGGCGGCGAGCAGGGGGCCCACCGCCGCACCGGTGTCGGCGCTATCGCCGTTGGGCGCCATCCGCGGCGCCGTCACCTCGGGACGGTCCGGCTCGCGCGCCGTCACCGCGGAACGGTCCGGCTCGAGCGGCGGCTCCGTGGGAAGGTCCTGGTCGCGCGCTGGCTCATCGTCCAACCTGGTCGTGTCCTCACGGTGCACGGTCGCGGCCGGGCCCTGCGCCAGCTTTTCGCGAGCCTGCGCTAGCTTCTCCCGTGCCCAGCTGTCGCGCGCCGGCGTGCCTTCGTCGCGGGTCTCGAGGCCAGCCTCGCGGTCGGTACGATCGGGTTCCAGGACGTCGCCCGGCCGCTCGTCGTCGCGGTTCGGTCCCATCATGTCGTCCCGCCGATCGTCGGCGAGGTCGGCGGTGCGGACTTCGTCGCGGTCGCGCTC
Source organism: Actinomycetes bacterium (assembly GCA_036377075.1). Lineage (GTDB taxonomy): Bacteria > Actinomycetota > CALGFH01 > CALGFH01 > CALGFH01 > DASUZB01. The sequence goes on from DASUZB010000011.1 coordinate 5,072, forward strand.
GTTCATCTACCTGGCCTCCCTCGTGCGGACGTCGGCGTCGGTCGTGCGGGCGTCACCGTCCGGCGTGCGGACGTCACTGTCGGCGCCCAGCAGCTCCACGAACAGCGAGCGGTAGTGCACGAACGCCTGCCGTAGGTCGTCGGTGCTGGCGAGGCCGCGTTCGTTGGCGCGGGACACCGCGTGGGCCTCACGGTAATTCTCCGCGACCGCCGGATGGTCGACCGAGATGTCGTCCACCCGCCGCTCGAAATCGTCCACCGGGTACCCGCGGTCGCGCATCACGTTCGCGACCAGCACGTCGACCTCGCGGGTGGCGCCGGCCGGGTCGTCGACGAACTTGCCCTGCGTCGCCCTCCAGGCCTCCTGGTAGCGGGCACGGGCACCGGGGTCGAGCTCGACGATCTCGAGTTCGCCGTGGCGCTGCTCACGCTCGCTGAGCTGCGACTCCGCGCTGCGGACGTCGCCCTCCCTGGCGACCGCTCGCTGGTACTCCGGCCCGAAACGCTCCTGCAGCCGTTGCGTACGGCGTCGCTGCGCGAACGCCACCGCCAGGAGTACGACAATTATGACGGCAATTATGATGGCTATGATCCATCCAACGTTCATGGCCGCTCCTTTCGCCAAACGGACCTGGCCACGACGGCCATGTTTTTGCGGCTACCACTCCGACCCGACGGCAAACGCACCCGGTGCCGCCCTGCCGGTGGGCGCGAGCGGTCGGGGACGCCGCGCCGTAACAGGAACGGCGCCGAGCTGGTCGACGGGTCCAGCCTCTGGGAGATGCTCGCCGCCCGCGGCGCCCTGCCGCCCGCCGGGGCGGCCATGGTCGCCGCGCAGGCCTGCGTCGCCCTGGCCGCCGCCCACGCCAGCGGCCCCACCCACGGCCACCTCACCCCGGCCAACGTGCTGCTGTGCATCGACGGTCGCGTGAAGCTGACCGACTTCCGGCTGGCCCAGGCCGCCAAGCCGCTTCTGGTGGCACCCGGCCCCGAGGACGACCTGCACGCCCTCGGCCGCTGCCTGGTGGTGATGCTGACCGGGCGGGAGCCCCCGGGCGAGCCGGTCTGGCTCGGCCCGGAGGTACCCGGCAAGCTGGCCACGATCGTGCGCCGCGCGACCGGCCAGCGGGGCGGCTACGCCTCGGCCAGCGACCTCGGCCGCGACCTGGTCCGCTTCCTGGCGACCGTGCGCCCTGGGCTGGCCCTTCCCGGCCAGCCCGCCCCCGTGCTCGGGCACGACCCTGGGGACCTGGCCGGCACGCCGCCGCCGGCCCGGCGCCGGCGGCTGGCACTGGCCGCCGGGGTGGCCGGAGCATGGCTGGCGGTCGTGGCGGTGGTTGCCGTCGGTCTGCCTCGTGGCGGGCCGCACCGGCCGGCCGCCAGCCGGACCCCCGCACCGCCGAGCAGTGCGGTCCTGGCTCCGACGACCAGCGATCTGGCCACGAGCACCACGCCGAGCCAGGCGCCGACCACGGCGCCGCCGACCACCGCGGCAGGGCCGAGGCGCCGCCGCCCTCGCCCACGCCCGGCAGCCAACCCACCGGCGCCACGGAGCGGCGCACCGTCCCCAGCGTCCTCGGGCTGCACTCGCGGCAGGCCACCGAGGTGCTGCAACGGGCCGGCCTACGCGTCCGCGTGGTCGAGGCCAGCACCCGCAGCCCCAGGCAGGCCCAGCGCGTGGTCGACCAGGACCCGACGGCCGGCGAGGTCGTCCCGGGCGGATCCGTGGTGACCGTGGTGGTCGCCGCCAAGGGCCGCTGACCCGGCAGTACGGGCCCGCGTCAGCCGAGGTGCGTCAGGTCGACCCTGGTGAGGAACGGGACCAGGTTGTCGAGGAACTCGTTCTGCGGGCTGGCGGCGCTCGGGTCGTTGTGGGCGTAGGTGGCCTCGCGGTCGACCAGCGTCAGCCTGCTGTCCGGGATCCCCGACTGGTGCGCCAGGATGGTCGCGGCGTCGAGGACCCGCTGGCCGCCGAGCGCGGCGCCGAAGGCGTAGATCCGCAGGCGCCGGCTCAGGTCGTCGCCGTGGATCGACTTGACGTCGAGGATGGCCTGCGCCGGGTTGGCGTTGCCGTTCCCGACCGCGCCGGAGTCGATCGTCAGGCGCAGCGGGTGGTACCACGCGCTGCCGTCGATCCCGGTGAGGCCCGCGCCGGAGAGCATGCTCGCGTAGCGCTGGATCGGGGTGATCTCCCCGGCCCGGTCCCAGCCGCGCGGGTCGCCGCTCGCGGCGAGGTGGCCGGCGTGGACCTGGGCGGCGATCAGCGAAGGTGGCGAGGTCTCGGTGTCGACCCCGAAGCCGAACTGGGCCTCGTTGGTCACCCGCACCGGCGGCTTGAGGTTCGCCGGCAGCAGCGGGAAGTCCTGCGCGAGCGAGGCGCTGTTCGGGTCGATCACCGCCGCGGCCGAGCCGAGGGCGGAGAACAGGCCGAGGAACGGGGCGGGGATGCCGCCGAACGCCAGCCACGGCGTGCTGGTCGACAGGTTCTGCAGCGCCTGGGTCGCCTGCTCCGGGGTGATCGCGATCGGGTTGCTGCCGCCGTCGACGTAGACCAGGCCGGCGAGGTCCTTCGCCCCGGGCTTGCCGTGGAAGTCCCAGGTGGCGTACGCGGTGGTGATCGAGCCGCCGAGCGAGTGGCCGCCCATCACCACCGTGCGGTGGTGCGCGCGGGCGGCTTCCACCACGCGGTGCAGGTCCTCGATCTCGACGTTCATGCCCCAGCCGCGCGCGAACGGCACCGCCGTGTCCGGCACCGGGTTGAAGTGGGGGGTGATGGCCGGGTTGACCAGCCAGCCGAGGTAGTAGTCGAAGACCTGCTGCGTGGTCGCCTTGCCCTGCTTCGCCTGGTCGAGCACGGACTGGTCCTCGAGCAGGTTCTCCCTGCGCTCCACCGACCAGACCTGCCAGCGGCCGTGGGTGCGCCTGACGACGTCCGCCGCGAGCGGCACGAAGTAGCCGGCGCCGGCCGAGGTCCCCGGGTTCAGCACCAGCACGTTCCTCGCCCGCGCCGAGCCCACCTGGAGCACGCCGACCTTGTCGAGGTTGTCGGGGGTGGCGGGGTCGTCGAAGCCCCGCAGCAGCGTGAAGCGCACGTCGATGCCGCCCCGGTGCCCCTGGACGCCCGGGGCGGGATGGTGGGACCGGGCCACGGCGTGCTGCGGGGCGAGCAGCGCCACCACCAGGCCGAGCACCACCGTCGCGGCGAACCGGCGAGATCTTCCGCTGCTGCGCATGCCTGCCTCCGTTCCGCGGGTGGACAAGCCAGCCGTCAGACGGCCTCGGCACGCGACGCTATTGCCCTGGCCTGGGCGGTTCAATGACGATTGGACGAATTTGCCGGGAGTTGTCTGTGCATCTGCACAAGGCTCACGGCGCGGCCGGCCGCTCCCCGCCGATCCCCAGCGCGAGGTACGCGCACGCGAGGTCCCTGGCGCTGGTGAGGTCCAGGCCGGTGAGCTCCTCGATCCGCCGCAGGCGGTAGGCGAGGGTGTTGCGGTGCACGTGCAGCGCCTCGCTGGTGGCGCCACGGTCGTAGTCGTGGAGCACGAAGGCGTGCAGGGTGCGCAGCAGCTCCTCGTGGTCCGGGTCGGCGAGCGGCTCGAGGACCCGGGCGCGCAGCCGCGCCGCGTGCCCGGGCAGGCGGCCCATGATCACCTCCACCAGGTGGTCCTCGGCGCGGACGCGGCCGCGCAGGCCGACCTCGCAGCCGTGCTCGGCCAGCAGCACCACGTCCTCGCGGGCGTCGCCGAGCCGCTCGCGCGGCGTCACCTCCGCCACGACCAGCAGCAGTTCCGGCCCCTCGTCGAGGTCGGCCAGCTCGAGCGGCCGGGGCGACAGGCCGACCACGCGGCCGCCGTCGGTCACGGTCAGCTTCCAGCCCCGCCGCCGCAGCCGCGCCGCCAGCGCCGCGTGCCCCCGCGGCGGCCTGCCCGGCATCACCACCGCGAAGGGGGCGTAGGCGGGCTCCACCGCCACCCCGAGCCGCTCGGCGAGCTCGAGCTCGCCGAGCGCCAGCGGCGCACCGCTGCTCAGGCGCTCGAGCAGGTCCCGCGTGCGCCGCTCCTCCTCCGAGACCAGCGCGTCGCGCTCGGCCAGGTAGGTGTCGGCGACCACCGCCGAGATCCGGTCCACGTACCGCATCAGCAGTCCCGCCGCGTCCAGCAGCGCGTCGGTCTCGTCGCTGCGCGCGTGCCGCCGGATCAGCTCCCACCCCACCTGCCCGCCGACCCCGAACGCGCGCAGCAGGTCCTCGAGCCGAACGCCCTCGCCCGCCCGGGTGCGCGCCCACTCGCGCAGCGAGTCGAAGTCCGCGTCCGCCGGCGCCACGCTGGTCACCAGCCACCGGGTCCAGCGGCGCAGGCTGCGCTGCACGCCCTCGAGGACGTCGTCCTGCGACGCGCCGGAGAGCCGCTCCAGCGCCCTGACCTCCGAGCGGAACGCCTCGGCCATCTCCCTGCTCGCCACGTCCAGGCCGATCCGGGCCACGATCGCGGCGACCCTGGCGTAGGGGTTGCCCCGCGGTCCGCCGGCCGTCACGCCAGCCGGCGGCATGGGACCCGGTTGCGAGGCATCAGGCTTCGATTGAAGCACAGGGCGCGCCGGGGGGGATCGGTGCGGGCCGGCGATCGGGCCGGCGTCAGCCGCGGGAGAGCCCGTCGACGCGGCGCAGCTCCTCGTCGCTGAGGGAGAAGCCGAGCACGTCGAAGTTCGACGCGATGCGCTCGCGCCTGGTCGACTTCGGGATGACCACCACGCCGTGGTCGAGGTGCCAGCGCAGGACGACCTGCGCGGGGCTCACGCCGTGGGCGGCGGCGACCTCGGCCAGCACCGGGTCGCGCAGGTTGCTCGCCTTGAACGGGCTGTAGCCCTCCAGCACGACGCCCCGCTCCCGGTGGCCAGCCTCCACCGCGGCGTCGTAGAGCGCCGGAGCCCACCTGATCTGGTTCACCTCGGGAGTCTCGCCGGTCGCGTCGGTCAGCTCGTCGAGCTGGCGCAGGCTGTAGTTGCTGACGCCGACCGCGCGGGCCAGCCCCTCGTCGCGCACGGCGAGGAGCTCCTTCCAGGTGGCCACGCGCGCCGCGGCCCGGGGCGGCCAGTGGATCAGCCAGAGGTCGACGTGGTCCGTCCCCAGCGCCCGCAGGCTGGCGGCGATGACGGCCCGCTCCCGCCCGGCGTCCCGGGGCGGCAGCTTGGTGGTCACGAACAGCTCCTCGCGCGCCACCCCGCTGTCGCGGACCGCGCGGCCGACCTCGCGCTCGTTGCCGTAGATGGTGGCGGTGTCGAGCAGCCGGTAGCCAAGGTCGAGCGCGATCCGCACGGCGTCGTAGCAGCGCGACCCCGTCATCTGCCAGGTGCCGAGGCCGACGAGGGGCATCGTGCCACCCCGCGCCAGCTTCGCGGTGGGCTGGGCGTGGTCTTCGGTCATGCGCACCTTCCGCTCTCCTGGCCCGGCGTAGCCTCGCCCGCCGGGTGTGGTGGGCCGTCCAGGGTAGGCGCGCCGGCGCCGTGGCGCCCTGGAGGTGACCGCCGCGACGGCTCAGGCAAGCGTCGCCGTGCCGCGCTGGTAGACGGCCGGGGTGATGCCGTAGGTGCGGCGGAACCAGCGGGTGAGGTGGGCCTGGTCGGCGAAGCCGGTCGCCGCGGCGACCTCGGCGATCGCCGCGCCCGCCGCGAGCCGGCGCCTGGCCTGGCGCAGCCGGACCTGGCGCAGGTAGGCGCTCGGCGGGATGCCGTACACCTCCTTGAACTGGCGGCTCACCTGGAAGCGGCTCAGCCCGACGGCCGTGGCGAGGTCGTCGGCGCCGAGGTCGTCGGCGAAGCGGTCGTGCAGCAGCTCGCGGACCCGCGACGGCGCCGAGCCGGCGGGCGGCGCCTCTGCGGTCACGAGCGGGCCGGCGTGGCGCTCGACCATCCCGAGGACCACGCCCGTGACCAGCTCGTGGGTCTCCAGCCGGGTGGCGCCGTCGAGCAGCGCGAGCATGCGGCGCAGGCGCCGGGCCAGCGGCCGGTCGTCGAGCACCGGCTCGGTGAACAGCGGCAGCCCCGCGCGCCTCCCGCCGGCGTCGGCGAGGACGTCGGCGACCAGGTCGGTCCCCAGGTGGAGCATGCCGTAGGTGAACCCGGCCGGCCCGCCCGCGTGGCCGTCGTGGGGGTCGTCGGGGTTGAACGCCATGATCATGCCGGCGGCGCTGGCGCGGGCCGCGCCGCGGCAGCGGAACGCCTGCACTCCCTCCTCGGTCACCCCGAAGTTGTAGGTGTCGTGGCTGTGGCGGTCGTAGACGTGCCGCACGAAGTGGGCGCGCATGACCTCCACCGGCAGGTCGACCGCCCGCCGGTAGCGGGTCCACTCCGCGGCGCGGTCGCCGGCCCCGGCCGGTCGCCGTGCTGCACCATCGTTCAAGACGAGCACCTCGTTGCGTGCCTACGGTCTCCAAGCAGTCCCAAGCCACCGAAGAGGAGACCGGGTGCGCTTCGACACCAAGCTTGCCATCGTCGTCCGCGACGATCTAATGACCTGGCAGAAGCTCAACGTCACCGCCTTCCTGGCCGGCGCCGTCGCCTCCGCGGCCGACGGCGCCATCGGCGAGCCCTACGAGGACGCGTCCGGCCGCAAGTACCTGGCCATGTTCGTGCAGCCCGTGCTGGTGTTCCGCGGCTCCGCCGAGCAGCTCGCCGCCGCCTACGACCGCGCCGTCGCCCGCGACGTGCGGCTGGGCATCTTCACCGAGGACCTGTTCGAAACCGACAACGACGTCGACAACCGCGCCGCCGTCGCCGCGGTCCCCTCCGACGCCCTCCGCCTGGTCGGCCTCGCCCTGCACGACGACCGCCGCGTGGTCGACAAGGTCCTCAAGGGCCTGCGCCTGCACCCGTAGCGCGCCGCCGTCAAGCCGGAGCGGTGACGAGCCCGGCCGAAGAGGTCCCGGAACAGCCGGATCGCCGTCGCCGGGCTCAGTCGGGCCGGTGGTCGCCGACCATGCCGTCGATCAGCTCCCGCACGATGTCGACGTGGCCGGCGTGGCGCGCCGTCTCCTCGACCATGTGGATGAGGACCCAGCGCAGCGTGACCGTCGCGCCGTGCCAGGCGGTGCCGGTCGCCTCGACGTCGAGCTCGTCGATGACCTGGTCGGCGGCGGCGCGGGCGCGCCCGTAGAACGCCAGCACGTCCGCGGTGGTCTCTCCGGGCTCTATGCGCAGGTCGGCCTCGGGGTCCTCGTCGACGAAGGGCAGCGGCTCGGTCTCGCGGCCGAAGGTCTGGCAGAACCAGCCGTACTCGACGCTGGCCAGGTGCTTCACCAGGCCGAGCAGGGTGGTGCCCGACGGGACCATCACCCGCCGCAGGGCCTCGTCGTCGAGGCCTTCGAGCTTCCACAGCACCGCGTCGCGGTGCCGGTCGAGGCTGACGTGCAGGCTCTCCTTCTCGCCGCCGGTGAACGGCACCCTCTGGGCCATGGCCGCGCTCCATTCCGGTCGGGGTGGGCAGGCCCCGAGATGCAACCACGCCACCGCGACCGCGTGCCCGGCGACGGCGCGCCGGCACTGCCCGGTCAGCGCCGCGGCGGGTCGTGGTCGGCCGGCATGATCGCCTCGGCGGTCCGCCAGAGCCTCGGCAGGAACCGGACCACCTCGTCGGCGCGCCGCAGGACGTCGTCGGTCGAGGCGATGCCGAGGTCGGCGACCATGGCCTCGAACGCCGGCGCGTGCTCGCGCTGGACCCGCGGCGGGGCGTCCGCGGCCAGGATCTTCTGGCAGCGGGCGGAGGTCGCGACCATCCAGAAGACCGCCTCGCGGTGGCAGCCACCGTCGATCAGGTGCTGGCTCGCGTCGATCGCGATCGGCCGCGCCAGCTCGGTGACGTCGCCGCTGAAGAAGAACGGGGTCGCGGCGGCGGCCGCGGCGGCGTCGAAGGCGCGCGCGAGCTCGCGCAGGTGCCGCTCGGCACGTGGCCGGGGCCAGCGCGCGCAGCCCAGCAGCTGCAACAGCTCCGGGTACAGCTCGGCGTGGCCGTGGTCGGCGAGCGCCTCGCGCGCGGCCAGGTAGCGCAGCCGCACGGTGGGGTTGCGCAGCGCGGCGACCAGCACCACGTGGGTGGTGACGCCGGTCGGGAACAGCCACGCCGTGACCAGGTCGTGGAAGGGCGCCGAGGGGTCGAGCGCCCCCAGCCGGTCGGCGATCCGGCGCCGTGCGTCCTCGCACCTGCGCCGCACCCAGGCCCTCTCGGCGAAGCCGCGCGCCACCCGCGCCTGCAGGCGGCGCAACTGTCCGGTGGGGTCGGCGATGACGGTGTCGACGCGGAAGCTGCCGGCCAGGTGGTAGGAGCCCAGCACCTGCTCGGCGGAGGCGAGCAGGCGCCAGGGGAGGTAGGTGACCTCGAGCAGGGCGCCGCGGTGGAGGAGCTTCCCGAGCTTCGGCGGCGGCTCGTCCTGCGCCGTGACGACCATGACGTCGACGTCGGAGGCCGCCGCCAGCTCGGCGTCGCCGGGCAGCCCCACGGTCGAGCCGCTGAAGAACGCCCCCCGGAACCAGGTGGCGCCGGCGGCGTGGCGCACCACCCAGTCCGCCGCCGCGGCCCGAGCCGCTCCGACCTTCACGCGGCCCAGGATATCGGGGGCGGCAGCCGCGCCGAGGCCCGAACCTGATGCCCGACGCGCCGTATGTCGAGCCTCGCCCTCGTAGACTCGCGGCCGACGGCGAGCCAAAGGGGGCATCATGGGCGGCGACTTCCCGGCCGAGGGGATGGAGCTGACGCACATCCTGGTCGTGGGTGACCTGGACAGGTCGCTGGCGTTCTACCGCGACGTGCTCGGGGCCGAGGTGTACCGGGAGTACGGCGGCACCTCGGTCGTGCTGCGCTTCCTGGGGACCTGGCTGCTGCTGGTCACCGGCGGTGGACCCACCGAGGACAAGCCGGACGTCACCTTCGCCGCGCCGGGCGATCCGCGCACCGTCGGACACTCCATGACCATCCGCGTCCCCGACTGCCATGCGGCCTACGAGACGCTGCGGGCTCGGGGCGCGGAGTTCCTCACCCCTCCGGTCGACCACGACTGGGAGGTGCGCGGCTTCTTCCGCGACCCCGACGGCCACCTGCTGGAGATCAGCGAGGCGAGGACCACCGGGTGAGCGCGCCGCGCCCGCGGCGGCTGGGCCGCCTCAGCCGTACAGCTTGCCGGCGAGGTACTTGAGGCCGCTGTCGACCTGGACGGTCACCACCCGGTGGCCGGGGCCGAGGAAGCAGCCGGCCAGGCTCGGCCGTGCGAATGGCGAAGCTCGGCGCCGCTTGGCTCACTGCCCGGGCCTCCTCTCAGGATGCGCGCCGGCGGTTGTGGCTGGAGGGCCGTAACCTACTGGCCCGACGATTGGAGGAGTGTTCGATGAACGGTCCAGAGACCGAGATCGACCCGCGGTTCAGCGAGCCGGACGCCGTCGCCACCGGATGGGAGGACACCCGCCGAGCGCTCGCGGAGGCCGAGCTGTTCTGGATCACCACGGTTCGGGCCGACGGCCGGCCCCACGTCTCCCCGCTCGTCGCCGTGTGGCTCGACGGCGCCGTCCACTTCGCCACCGGCGCCGCCGAGCAGAAGGCCGTCAACCTGCGCGGCAACCCGCACGTGATCCTGACGACCGGCTGCAACCGCTGGGACGGGGGGCTGGACGTCGTGGTCGAGGGCGACGCCGTCCAGGCCACCGACCAGGACGTGCTCGAACGCCTCGCCCAGGCGTGGACGACCAAGTGGGACGGCCGCTGGCGCTACGAGGCGCGCGACGGCGCCTTCCACCACGAGGCCGGCGTGGCCATGGTGTTCTCGGTGAAGCCCACCAAGGTCCTGGCGTTCGGCAAGGGCACCTTCAGCCACACCCGCCACCGGTTCTGACGTCCCAGGGCGATGGTCCAGGACGACGTCCACATCGACGCGGCGCTGGTGACCCGGCTGGTCGCCGCGCAGTTCCCCCAGTGGGCAGGCCTTCCGGTCACGCCGGCGGAGCCCAACGGCTGGGACAACCGGACCTTCCGCCTCGGCGACGAGCTGTCGGTGCGGCTGCCCAGCGCCGACCGGTACGCCGCGCAGGTGGAGAAGGAGCACCGCTGGCTGCCGTTCCTCGCGCCGCGCCTGCCCCTGCCGATCCCCGTCCCCCTGGCGAAGGGGGAGCCGGCCGAGGGCTACCCCTGGCGCTGGTCGGTCTACCGCTGGCTCGACGGGGCGCCGGCGAGCACCGCGCGCGTCGACGACCTGAACGAGCTCGCCACCACGCTGGCCCGGTTCCTCACCACCCTGCAGCAGGCCGACCCCACCGGCGGACCGCCGCCCGGTCCGCACAACTTCTTCCGCGGCGGGCCGCCGGAGACCTACGACGCCGAGACCCGCAGGGCGATCGCCGCGCTGCACGGGCGCATCCCCGCCGCGACGGCGACCGCGGCGTGGGAGGCAGCCGTCGCGGCGACCTGGCAGGGCGCGCCGGTCTGGGTCCACGGCGACGTCGCCGCCACCAACCTGCTGGTCGAGGATGGCCGCCTGAGCGCCGTGATCGACTTCGGGTCCTCCGGCGTCGGGGACCCCGCCTGCGACCTGACGATCGCCTGGACGTTCCTGTCCGGGGAGAGCCGGGAGGCGTTCCGCGCCGCCCTCCCGGCCGACGCCGCGACCTGGGCGCGGGGCCGCGGCTGGGCGCTGTGGAAGGCCCTGATCACGCTCGCCGCGCTGATCGACGCCGACCCGGTCGAGGCGGCCCGCGCCCGGCGCGTCGTCGACGACGTGCTCGCCGAGCACGAGCGATCCACCTGACCCGCCAGGGGCACGGCCTGCCCGAGGGCAGGGTTGGGCGTCGGCCTTCGACGAGCTCTCCAGTTCGGGGATCACCGACATGCCACCCTGGATGGTGCAGGCCTTCGCGGAGCGGGGTTGGCAGTGGGGCATGTGGAGCGGCTTCGCCGACGCCATGCACTTCGACGGCCCGGTCGCCGACGTCCGCAGCGACGCGCAGTACCTCTGACGCCGGGTGCCCTGCGGTGTCTCCGCCGCGGCAAACGAGACCGCCTGCCCGGCGTCCTCTCAGGTGAACTGTCAGCCAACTGTCAGCGCTCGCGTGCACAGTCCGGTTGGGCCCAATGGACGAGCTCGACAGGCTACGGACATCTGGAGGATCGGAGGCGAGGCTTCATGAAAACCGGAGCCGACATCAGCCACCACCAGGCAAGCTTCGACGCTGGGCGCTACAAGGACTCCGGCGAGCACTTCATCATCCTCAAGGCAACCGACGGCAAGACGTTCACCGACGGCACGTTCCGCGACCGCTGGGCCGACGCGGGCAGGCACGGGCTATCCCGCGCTGCCTACCACTTCGCCCACCCGGGCAGTTCGGTCAACGACCAGGCCGACCATTTCGTCCAGGTGATGCGGGACGCCGGCTTCGGTGCCGGCGACGCGTGGGCCTTGGACATGGAGGTGACCGAGGGCCAGGGACCTGGGCAACTGGTGGACTGGTCCGACAAGTGGGTCGCGCGGGTGCGAGCCGAGCTCGGCGGCGTGGGGCTGTTCTATGCCAGTACGGGCTTCATCACCGGCCCGATGGGGAGCCCTGACCACGTCCCCGGCGGAGCCTTGACCTGGGTGGCCCGCTACAACAAGCACATCAGCAGCCCGTGGCAAGGACTGCAGCGACCTGCCGCCTTCCCGGACCCGCCTGCGGTGTGGCAGCGCACCGACGGCACGATCGGCCGGACCAAGCGGGTCGCCTCGGTCGGGTTCTGCGACTTCAACGAGATGACCGATGCGGCGTTCGCCGCCCTGTTCGAAGGAGGAGACATGACCACCGACGAGCTGCTCGACGCTCTGGAGTCGCCTCGCGGCCAGAGGATCCTGCACGGCGTCGTCGCGGCGGAGCTGGCGACCGTGATCCGCGGCGACGACCACACCGTCGACGGCGGTACCCACAGGGACAACCTGAAGAACATCAACGCCGCCGTGCAGAAGATCAAGGAGAAGCTCCACGCCTGAGCGTCGCGTGCACGGCGCCTCGAGGCGCAACGAAGGGTCGCGGTGGGGCAGGCCACGTCGCCTGCCCCCCCGCTTGCCCACGCACCGGAGCAGGCTGGACGCGTCGAAGAGGAGGGTCTTGGTGGCCCGCATCGGGTCGAGGGGGATTCATCGTGGCTCCGGTGCGGCGCGGCGAACGTAGAGCGTGGACAGGCATTCGCACAGGACCCCGTCGCCTTGGCACACCCGCGAGGACACTTTCGCCGTGCGTCCACCGAGGAACGTGACCTCGGCCGTGCAGCGCAACGTGGCACCGACGTCTGCCGGCCGGACGAAACTGACGTCCCGGATCCGCCGCAGTGCCGCCAGTCCCGTGCTCCCCGCGTCGTTCACCGGTCCAGCTCCCGCATCTTCTGTTCCGGGTACCGCTCACCTCGGGAGGAACCGATGGCGTGCTCCACGCGGTCCCGCAGCGTCTCGTCCATCGCGATGTCCAGGCACCCCAGGTTCTCGGTGAGGTAGCCGGGTCGCTTGGTGCCGAAGAGCGCCACCACGCGCTCGCCCTGGGCGAGCACCCAGCGCAGCGCCAGCTGGGCGGGAGTGGCGCCGACGGATTCCGCGCCGCAGCGTCGCCGCCGATGCCTCCGACAGCCCGACCTGGTCGACCTTCCCCGCTGCGACCAGCTCGGCCATCGCGCCGACGCTGTCCTCGATCGGCACCGTGGGATCGACCCGGTGCAGGTAGAACAGGTCGAGCCGTTCCAGGCCCATCCGCCGCAGCGAGGCGTCACAGGAGCGCCTGATGTAGTCCGGCCTGCCGTTCACCCCAAGCCAGCTGCCGTCGCTTCCACGGACGACCCCGCACTTGGTCGCCAACGTCAGCGATCCTGACCGCCGGCCGAGAACGCGGCCCACCAGCTCCTCGCCGGTGTGCGGACCGTAGACGTCGGCGGTGTCGAACAGCGTGATCCCGCGAGCCACGGCCAGCTGGAGGGTCTCGGTGGCCGCGACGAGGTCGGGCGTGCCGTAGAAGTCCGTCATGCCCATGCAGCCGAGGCCGAGCGCGGACACCGTGCGCGTGCCGAGCTTCCGCTGCGGCATCATGCCGGAGGACGACACCATCATGTAACCACTTATACCGCTTACAATGCCGTCATGGAAACCGCCAGCCCGCCGCGGACCGCCGACGGAGACCGGTTCCGGTTCCGTGCCGGCCGGCCGAGCCTCGACCTGTGCTCCACGGTGCTGTGGCGGCACGTCAGCCCCGTCGAGCAGCTGCGGCATCCGGACGACGTGGCCCGGTGGCTCGCCGAAGCCGGGCTGTGGACGGAGCCGCACCCGGTCAGCGACGCGGACGTTCGGACCGTCCGGGCTCTGCGGGAAGCGCTCTACCGGCTCTTTCTCGCCCGCATCCGCGGCGAGAAGCTCCCCGGTGCGCGGCTGGTCAATCGCTGCGCCGCGCATCCCGGCCCGACCCCCCGGCTCACCTCGGACGGGCAGACGCGCTGGCTGATCCGCGACCCCGTGCCCACCGCGCTGTCGGCCGTGGCGCGGGACGGGATCGAGCTCCTCACCGGAGCGCTGTCCGGCCGGGTTCGCGAGTGCGCCGCGCCGGACTGCGCCTTCCTGTTCGTCGACACTTCCCGGCCCGGCACGCGGCGCTGGTGCGCGCACAACCGCTGTGGCAACCGCGAGCACGTTCGCGAACACCGAGCCCGGGAGCGGGCGAGGTTGGTATGACCCATCCGGTCTCCGGCGGTTGCGCGTTCACGTCCGCGATGCGGGCGCACCCGGAAGCTGCCTATCGGCGAGGAAGCGACCGCGGCAGCCCGAACCATGGGAGCACGCTGTTGTCGAAGCGGGTGAAGGCGCAGATCCGGTCGCCGGTGAGGGTGAGGACGAACAGGCCGGTTCCATGGCGGATGCCGGTGGGGGCGCGAAGGTAGGCCCCGAACGCCGGCTGACCGTTGGCCCGCGTCGGCACGAGGTCAACCCTCCTGCCCGAGCGGAAGATGCTGGCGAAGAGGCGCGCCACGACGTCGCGGCCCTGGTATTCGAGGGGAATCGGTGGCATGGAGACGTGGATGTCGTCGGTGAGCAAGGCGACCAGCGCGTCGAGATCCCCGGACTCGTAGGCGCGGACGAACCCTGCCACGAGCTCCTGCTCGGAGGTTGAGTCGGGGGCGGGAGCCGGTTCGCGCCCGTCGGCCGGCGGCCGCCGGCGCTGCAGGCTGGCACGGGCCCGTTTGAGGGCGCTGTTGACCGACTCGACGGTCGAGTCGAGCATGTCGGCCACCTCGTTGGCGTGGAATCCGAGGACGTCGCGCAGGATGAGCACGGCGAGCTGGCGAGGAGGCAGGACCTGAAGGGCGGTGACGAAGGCCAGGGAGATGGCTTCGGTCTGCTCGTACCGGGCCTCGGGGCCGAGCGGCACGCCGGTCGCCCCCTCGAGGAGGGCGTCGGGATATGGCTCGAGCCATACGAGCTCGCCGAACCGGGTCGGTTCAGGCGGTTCAACCTGGGGCATGTCCCACTCCCGGGCCGGGCGTCGGCTCGCCGACCGACGCGCGTTGAGGCACCGGTTGGTGGCGATCCGGTAGAGCCAGGTGCGGATCGAGGCGCGTCCCTCGAACCCTCCGAGGCCCTGCCAGGCGGCCAGCAGCGTGTCCTGGAGGGCGTCCTCGGCGTCCTGCAAGGAACCGAGCATCCGGTAGCAGTGCACCTGTAGCTCCCGACGGTACGGCTCGGTCAGCTCCCGGAACGCCTCGCCGTCCCCGGCCCGCGCCCTGCTGATCAGGTCGGTTGTCACCACTCCACCCTCGCCTCACGCCGCTCGCTCTCCTTGTCGACCTCACGGTATCGACACCGACCGAGTCGCAGAATGGGCGGTCCTTGCCCGCCCAGTTCCTCGACGTCGCGGTGTCTGCATCCTCGACGGCTCGGACGATCCGTCCGTCGACCGGTGGCCAAAGGGGCAGCCACCCGGGCGCAGAAAGGAACCGGAGATGATGCTGGAGGACAAGGTTGCGGTGATCTACGGAGCCGGAGGCGCCATCGGCGGCGCTGTCGCACGCGCCTTTGCGCCTGAGGGGGCCAAGCTCTTTCTCACCGGACGCCACCTGGCACCGGTCGAAGGTGTCGCCAAGGACGTCGTTTCCGCCGGTGGATCCGCCGAGGCGGCGGAGGTCGACGCCCTCGACGAGCAGGCCGTGGACGAGCATCTCCAGTCCGTGATCGACAAGGCCGGTCGCGTCGACATCTCGTTCAACGCGATCGGCATCCCGAATCCGAAGGTTCGTGTGCCCCTGGTCGAGCTGGATGTCGAGCAGTTCTCCCTGCCGATCGCGACCTACACGAGGTCGTACTTTCTGACTGCACGCCTGGCCGCCCGGCGGATGGTCGCCAACCGGTCGGGGGTGATCATGACCGTCACCTCGATCCCGTCGCGGACGGGCATCCCGTATGTGGGAGGCGGCGGACCGGCGATGGCCGCCGTGGAGGCACTCACCCGAGGTCTATCCGCCGAGCTCGCACCTCAGGGCGTTCGCGTGGTCGGTCTGCGACCACAAGGCATGCCGGAGACGGGCAGGATCAAGGAGAGCTTCGAGCTTTACGCCAAGGCATCGGGAATGACCTGGGAACAGTTCCACGAGCTGGGCGCGGGCAGGACCCACGCGCGACGGCTTTCGACGCTCGCGGAGATGGCGAACATGGCGGTCTTCATGGCCTCCGATCGGGCGAGCGGGATGACCGGAACGGTCGTCAACCTGAGCATGGGGAGCCTGGACGATTAGCGGCCTTGGCCCGAATTCACCGAGGCTACCTCCTGGAGGCCTCCGTTGCGCCAGTCGTCGGGATGAGGCGCGTCAGGCCTGGGGCTGGCTGACGTTCACCATCCAGGGGATGCCGAACCGGTCCACGCACATGCCGAACTCGTCCCCCCACGCCTGCTTCTCCATGGGCATCGTCACGGTGCCGCCGTCCGACAGCTTCTGCCAGTAGCCGCGCAGCTCGTCGGCGTCGTCCCCGCTCAGGCTGACGGTGATGTTGTCGCCGGGGTTGCGCTGCATCCCCTCGGGGGTGTCGGAGGCCATGAGCGTGAACCCGCTGGGCGTCTCGAGCTGGCCGTGCATGATCTTGTTGGCGTCGGGCGAGTCCTGGGCACCGAACTCGCCGAAGGTGTTCATCCTCAGCTCGCCGCCGAAGACGTCCCTGTAGAACTCGAGGGCCTGGCGAGCGCTGTCGGCGAAGCTGATGTACGGGTTGAGCCGGGAAGCCATCGGGCACTCCTTCGTCGTGAGTCGCGATGAGCCCCGGCAGCCTAGCGCGGACCGGCGACACAGGGCAGCCCTGGCGGCGGCGATGCCCACCGTCGCGGAAACGTCCCGCTTCAGCGGGCACCGCGCAGACAGTGGTGTTTGCGATCTGTTCGTGGACGTGACATCTCGATCTACGGTCTGGACTTCCCCGTCGGCGTCGTCGATCAGTCAGGTGCTCCAGATCGGACCTGACCGCTGTCCAGGTGCGCCCTGACCGCGTCGGCGACGGTCGCGGCGTCGTCGGGGAAGCCGAACAGGAGGCTGGAGCGGCGGCGGACGAGCCAGCGCAGCCCTACGTACCACAGGCCGGGGGCTGGCCCGGCACCGTCGGCGTGCCGCGGCTGGCCGTCGAGGCCGACCAGGGCGGGATCGAGCCAGGAGAAGTCGCCGGTGAAGCCGGTGCACCACACGACGCTGCCGACCTCCTCGGCGTGCAGGTCGAGGGTCGCCGGCGGGTCCAGGTCGACGCGGACGTCGTGCTCGTCGGGCTCGGCCGGCGGCGCGTCGATGCCGCGGCGGCGGATGATCTCGTCGACCATCGCCCTGGCCCGGGCGGCGAAGGCGTCTCCGGCGGCGACGTTGGCGGCGACCCTGTCGTCGAAGGTCACCCGCTCACCTTCCACCGCCACCGGCCGCCCGGCCAGGGTGACGCCGGCCCGGGCAAGCGCCGGCAGGCTCAGGCCACGCCCGGGCGCGATGATCGGCATGGCGGCCCGCACGACCGACGGGTCGGGCAGGTCACGGGGCCGCTGGTCCATGAACCCGGCCTCGGCCAGCCACTCGATGGTCTCGCGGCCGCGGTGCCGGAACGGCACGCGACCGACGGGGCTGGTCGCCAGCACCACCCGCCGGCCGCCAGCCAGCAGGTCCTCGGCGATCTGGCAGCCGGACTGGGCGCTGCCGACCACCAGCACCGCCCCGTCGGGGAGCTGGTCGGGACCGCGGTAGTCGGCGGCGTGGTATTGGGCAACCCGGTCGGGCAAGGTGCCGGCAAGTGCAGGGACCTTCGGCAGGTTCTGGTCGCCGGTGGCCACCACCACCGTGCGGGCCGGGAGGTCATCGCCGCCGGTCAACAGGACGTGTCCGTCGCCGGCCGGTGCCAGCCGGGCCACCTGCACCCCTTCGCGGACCGGGCAGTTCGCGGCCAGCTTCTCCAGCCGCTGGACGACTTCCACCCCGGTGGCGTAGCTGTCGCGTGCCTGCTCGCCGAGTAGCTGGTTCATCCACCCGGGCGTGTTCAGCCGGAAGGAGTCCCACCGCTGGGTCCGCCAGCTCTCACCGACCCGGCCCCGCTCCAGGACCACGTGCTCGACGCCGCGGGCGGTGAGGGCGGCGCTTGTGGCCAGCCCGGCCGGCCCGGCGCCCACCACCGCACAGTCGACCAGCATGCCGCGCATCAGCGGCTACCGAGCGCGGCCTGCAGCGCCGCCCGGCACGCCTCCGGCCGCTCCAGGGCGAAGTGGCCGGCGTCCTCGATCACGTGCAGGGGCCAGCCGTAGCGGGCGCTGGCCTCCTCGGCGATCCGCAGGCGCATCACCCGGTCGTGACGCCCCCAGATCAGGCTGGTGGGCACGGCGATCCGCGCCAGGTCCTGGGGCGGGATCGGCTTGGTCCCGAGCTCCCTCAGCATGCGACGGTTGGCCGCCCGCACGCTGGGCGTGCGGGCACGGTCCAGGGTGTAGGTCTGGGACGCCTCCCATCGCTCGCCCATCAGTGCCCGCACGCGGGCCGGGTCCACCGCCACCTGCCGCAGAAGACCCCGCTGGGTGCGCTCGCTGGGTCGGGCGACGAACCGGATCATGGCTAGCACGACGCCCGGCGCGGGCCGGAAACGGTCCAGGCTGCCCGCGTCCATCAGCACCAGCCGCGACAGCCGGTCCGGGTGGGCGATCGCGAAGCGGGCGGCGATGGACGCGCCGAGCGACGCTCCCACCAGCACCGGCGGTGTCGCGCACGTCTGGTCGACGAGCTCGCCGAGCCAAGCCAGCACCCCAGCGGCGTCAGGCGGGCCGTCGGGCACCTCCGAGGCGCCCAGGCCCGGCAGGTCGGGCGCGACCACGCGATGGGTCCTCACCAGGTCGGCGGCGACGGGAAGCCACATCCCCGCCCAGCCGCCCTGCCCGTGCAGCAGCACGACCGGCGGGCCGTCGCCGCCCTCCAGCACCGCGGTCGACACCCCAGCCAGGTCCAACCGGCGCTCGGTGACAGGTGCCCCGGCCAGCACCTGCTGCCGGGCGTGGTCGCCGACCGCGCCATGGCTGCCGTCCCCAACGACCTGCTGCCTGCTCATGGTCGCCCCTCCCTCGGGAGACTCGTACGTCTTCGCTGGTCATCGTCGGGGATGGCGCCGGCCTCGCCTAGGACAGTTTGTGAACCTTCCAAGGTAGCTTCGACGTGGGCTGGTTCACGATTGGAACTAGCAAGGACCGTGGCGGCGAGGGAGACTGCGTCCATGCGCAACTACGGCCAGTTCTGCCCGATCGCGCGAGGGTCGGAGATCCTCGCGGAACGCTGGACGCCGATCATCCTGCGCAACATCCTGCAGGGATGCCGCACCTTCAACGAGATCGCGGCGGGCGCTCCCGGTCTGTCGCGGGCGCTGCTGACCCGGCGGCTGCGTGAGCTGGAACACGCCGGGGTGATCCAAGTCCGTCCCAAGCCCGACGGGCACGGGTCGCTGTACGAGCCCACCGCTGCCGGGTGGGACCTGTCGGGGGTGTTGGAGGCCATCGGGGGCTGGGCCGAGCGGTGGACCGAGCTCACCACCGAGCACTCCGACCCCGAGGTGGTCCTGTGGTCGTGGTGCCAGGAGTTCCTGCGCCGCGACCTGCTGCCCGACCGGCGGGTGGTGGTCCGCTTCGACTTCTCGTTTGGTGGCCGCAAGGCCAGGGGCTGGCTGCTGATCGAGCGGCGCGAGGGCGAGCTGTGTCGCGTGGACCCCGGCTTCGGTGACGACCTGGTGGTGACGATCACCGACCCCCTTGCCTTCACGCACTGGCACATGGGACGGGTCGACTGGGCCGCGGCGCTGCGCTCGGGTGGCATCCAGGTCAGCGGCTCCCGGGCGCTGAGCCGGGCGCTGCCGACCTGGAACGCGGGGCCGGAAACGAACGCCCGCAGGCGCGCGGCGCTCGAGCAGACCGCTGGGCGCATGCCGGCGTCCCCGCCGTGAGCCACACTGCCAAACCTCACCGCGCCCGACCGACCCGGCCACCGCAACCTACTTCCGCGCCGGCCACCTCCTGCCCGACTCACTCGTCGAGGGTGTCCGTGCTGATCGGTGCGTCCGGACGCAAATGGGACCAGAGCACCGGCACGGTAGTGGCCGGGCCAGCGACTGGGGATCGAGGAGGACCGGAGGCTCTAGAATCGCTTCATGGTGACCTCTCGGCCCATCGAGGTCCGCCTGGCCGAGTTGGTGGCCACGCTGTCGCTGGGGACCGATCTTGGCCTCGGGCAGCCGATGGAGCACGTCATCCGCCAGACCCTGATCGCGCTGCGGATGAGCGAGCTGCTCGGCCTCGACGAGTCCGAGCGCAAGGTCGTGTACTACTCGGGCCTGCTCGCCTGGGTGGGATGCCACACTGATGCGTACGAGCAGGCCAAATGGTTCGGCGATGACCTCGCCGTGAAGGCCGACGGGTTCCTGGTCGCGGACCCTGGGCCGAGCTGGTTGTTGCGCCGTCTCGGTGCAGGTAGGCCCCCGTTGGAGCGGATCCGCCTCGGCGTTGCCTTCGTGGGGGCCGCCCGCCGCGGGGCCGTCGTCGACCTGGCGGCCCATTGGCTGGCGGCCGACGGGCTGGCGCGGCGTCTTGGCCTTGGCGACGAGGTGCGTCAGAGCCTGCGGGAGAGCTACGAGCGCTGGGACGGGAAGGGGGCCGCCGGTGCGAAGGGGGACCAGATCCGCCTGGTCTCGCGGTTGGTCTACCTTGCCGACGTCGTCGCCGTCTACCACCGCCATGGCGGCGTGGACACGGCCGTCGCAGTCGCGAAGGAGCGCAGCGGCACCGCCTTCGACCCATCCCTGGTGGACCTGTTCTGCTCGCAAGCCAAGTTGTTGCTGAGCGATCTCGACTCGGCGAGCCGCTGGGACACGGTGATCGCGGCGGAGCCGCAACTCGAGCTGCTCGTCCCGGAGGAGCGGTTCGACGACGTCCTGGAGGCGATCGCTGACTTCGTCGACCTGAAGTCGCCGTTCACGATCGGGCACTCCCAGGCAGTGGCCGGCCTGGCGGCCGAGGCCAGTCGAATCCTCGGGCTCGGCGATGCCGAGGCGTTGACCGTCCGGCGGGCAGGGCTGCTCCACGACCTCGGCCGCCTGGGCGTCTCCAACGCGGTGTGGGACAAGCGCGGTGAGCTGACCCAGGCGGAGACCGAACGGGTCCGCCTCCACCCCTACCTGACCGAGCGAGTGCTCGCGTTCGCTCCCGCCCTGGCCGCGCTCGGAGCGGTCGCGGTGCAGCACCACGAGCGGCTGGACGGGTCGGGCTATCCTCGCGGGCTCCGGGGGGATGCCGTCACCCCGGCCGGCAGGATCCTCGGCGCGGCCGACGCCTACCACGCGATGGTCGAGCTGCGGCCCCATCGAGCGGCGCGCTCGCCCGAAGGGGCGGCGGCGGCGCTTCGGGCGGAGGTCGTAGCGGGGCGGCTCGACGGCGATGCGGTCGATGCGGTGCTGCGCGCCGCCGGGCACCGGGTGAGGCGGCGCCGGGTCCTCCCGGCCGGATTGACCGCCCGCGAGGTCGAGGTACTCCGGCTGGTGGCGTGCGGCTTCTCGAACAGGGAGATCGCCGACGCACTGGTGATCTCGCGGAAGACCGCCGCCAACCACGTCGAGCACATCTACGCGAAGATCGGCGTTTCGAACCGCGCGCGGGCTGGCCTGTTCGCGATGCAGCACGGCCTGATGACCGACGTCGCCACGACCGGGCGGCAGTAGCAGCAGCGAGCGCCGCATCGGCGGCGAAGATGAGGCGGATGCCCCATGACCGCCGCTGTCGCCATGCCTAACGTACGGTCCGGCGCGACCGACGGAACGCCGGGGCGGACGAGACCAGCGGAGGGAACGGATGCAGGGGACGCCGAAGACGTTGGACGGCCGGGCGGCCTGGCTGGCGTGGGGTGCGGTCGCCGGCATGGTGGTCTTCAACCTCGGGTGGCTCCTCGCCGGCGCCTTGCAGGGCGGCGGCTACTCGGTGGCCAGCCACGACGTCAGCGACCTGGGAGCCCTGACCGCCCGATTCCCCTGGGTGATGCTCACCTCCCAAGGCATCGCAGGAACGCTGACCATCCTGTTCGCGCTCTTCGCGCTCCGCCCCGCCCTCGCGGTGCCCGGCCGGGGCACGGCGCTCGGCGCCTGGCTCCTGGCGGCATCCCTCATTGGCCTCGACAACCTCTCCGACGCCTTCTTCCGGCTCGACTGCCGAGCGGCCGACCAGGGCTGCACCACCGCGGCCGCCGCCAGCTCGTGGCACGGCCGCGTGCACCTCGCGGTCGGTCTGCTCAGTGCCGTCGCCATGATCGCGGCCCCATTCGTCCTCGCCGCCCGGATGCGTCAGGCGAATGGCTGGCGTGACCTGGCCAGGCCGACGATCCTCGCCGGCTCGCTGCTGCTCGCCGTCCTGGTCGGCTACGCGGTGCTCGAGAGGAAGCCGGGCGGCGGCTACCTGCAACGCGCGGCGATCGTGCTCGTGTCCGTGGGAGTCGTGGCGCTTGCGCTCCGCGTCCGTGCCCTGGCGCCGTCGACCGTCGAGGCCGCGGATCCCTCGAGGAGCCTGCGCAGCCGACCCGCCCGGTCATGACCCGTTATCGGTGGAGCTGAGGGGAATCCTGTCGAACCGACAAGTCAGGAGGTTGTTCACGCCTTGTGGCCGAGCCGGTGCGGCGCGGCGAACGTATAGGCTGGACAGGCATTCGCACAGGACCCCGTCGCCTTGGTGCACCCGCGAGGACACCCTCGCCTGTGACGAGCGACACGGCCGGGATGTGCCAAACGTCGTTGCCCTACCTTTTACCGCTGGCATAGCATTCGTCTCGTATCTCCACATGGGGCGGGTGGTGCGGATTTCGGGCGGGGCAGGAACACTTGCACTGCGGGTGGAGATCGCGCACCCGGACGCGCTCGATCCCGAGGAACTCGAGGCACTCGCCCTGCAGCTTCGCGAGGAGTTGCTGGACCTCGGGGTCGAACGGGTCGAGCCAGCCCGTGAGGGCGCGGCGCCGCCGGGCACGCGCGCGGTCGACGCCCTGGCGATCGGTGGGCTCCTCGTCACCGTGGCCAATGCCGCCGGGCCGCTCCTGGGCGTGCTCAAGACGATCGAGTCCTGGCTTGGCCGCAACCAGGCCAGGGGTATCCACATCGTGCTGCAGGGCGAGCACGAGGGCGAGCGGGCGGAGCTCGAGGCCAGCGGGCTGACCCCAGCCGAGCAGCGCCGGCTCGTCGACGCGTTCCTGGCGAAGATCGATCCTGGTGGTGAGCCCCGATGGCCGACCGCCATGCCCTGATCCTCGCCAACTCCGTCTACCAGGACTCCAACCTGGCCCGGCTGCGGGCACCGTCGCACGACGCGGAAGCGCTGCGAAGGGTCCTCGAGGACGAGGCGATCGGCGGGTTCGACGTCCGGGTGGTGACCGATGCCGGCATGCGGGACGCACAGCTCGCCGTGGTCGAGTTCTTCACCGCGCGGAGGTCCGGGGACCTCGCCCTGCTGCACTTCTCCGGCCATGGGCTCAAGGACCCCCGCGGCGACCTTTACTTCGCGGCCCGCGACACCGAACTTCGCCACCTTCGCGCCACCGGCGTCCCGTCGGCGTTCGTCAACGCGCAGATCAGCGACTGCGCGGCCAGGCGCATCGTGGTGATGCTGGACTGCTGTTACAGCGGGGCGTTCGCCAAGGGCGCGGTGCAGCGGGCGGACCGGTCGGTGAACCTGGCCGACGAATTCCGCCCCGAGCAGGACGAGCGCGGGAAGGGCCGCGTGGTGCTGACCGCCTCGAGCTCCACCCAGTACGCCTTCGACGGCGACGAGCTCTCCGAGGCCGACGACAGCCCCTCGGTGTTCACCACCGCCCTGGTGCAGGGATTGCGGACCGGGGCCGCCGACCTCGACGGGGACGGTGAGATCTCGGTCGAGGACCTGTACGACTACGTCTACCAGGAAGTGCGTCGGCGCACGCCGTACCAGGTGCCGCAGAAGCACAGCTTCGCCATGGAGGGCGAGCTGTTCATCGCCCACAGCGTCCGTCCCGTGGAACTGCCCTACGACCTGCGGGCCAACCTCGAGAGCGCCTCGGTGGCCTCCCGCGGTGAGGCGGTCGAGGAACTGGCTCGCTGGCTCCACAGCCCCAAGCGCGCCCGGCGTACGGCGGCCCGGACGGAGCTGGAATGGCGGTGCCGGCACGACGACAGCTTCCGGATCCGGGAGGCGGCCGCGGCCGCGCTCGCCACCGAGCCCGTCCCGCCCTCCCCGCCACCCACGCCGGTTGCAGCGGTGGCAGCGGCGGCACCGACGGAGGAGGCTGCCCGTGCCCCGGCCGACTCGAGGCCTCAGCCACCCCGGCAGCCGATCGGGGTCGTCCCCCACCAGCAGGCGCCGACCGGCGGCACCAGGCCACAGCAAGCCCCGGGCACGGCGTCACCCGCCCCGGCACCGGAGCCGGCCGTCGCCACCTCGCCGGCGGGTGCCGAGGCCCGCCGCTGGCGCGAAGCGGATCGGCGGCTTTCGAGGCCGGCCTGGTTTGCCCTGGTGGGCGCCACGGTCGGGGTCTACTCGCTGGCCGACGACTCCATCCGATTCACCGCATACCTTCCGACGCTGGTGTTCGTGGCCAGTGCCGTCTGCCTCCTCATGGGCAGGGGGCGGCGCCTGGTCTGGGCTGCCGTCCTGCTCGGCGCCACGAGCCGCGCGCTGGGGTGGTTGGCCTTCTCGGTCATCCTCCCCCTCCGGCTCCACGTGTCCTTGTCCCTGCAATTCCACCTCTTGTGGCAGTCCTACGTGCTCGCCGAGCTCATCCTCACCGCCGGCGCCGTCTACGCGGCGGTCGAGCTGTACCGGCATCCGGGAACGTCGCGCTGCGACAGCCGCTGGCACGCGTACCTCGGGGTGGCCGGCGCCGCCGTCGGCACCATCACGACGTTGCTGGCCTTCTGGCCGCTGGGCAGGGCAGACAAGACCATGCTCACGGCCTACGCCGCTGCCAGCCTCTCGGTCCTGTTGGTCGCCGGCCTGCTGCGTCCTCACCACGCCGGTGCCGCGATCGCCGCGGGCTGGGCGGCTGTCAACGCCGCCACCATCCTGTCCTACCTAAGCGCCCCCAGCATTACCGTCCAACGCGCCGCAGTGGTCGCGCAGGTGCTGCTCGGCGGCCTCTTTGCCTTGGCGCTCCTACGCCTGGAACACCCGACAGAGGCCAGGCCGCACGTCCCGGATGGGGCACGCCTCCGCCCCGCAGGCTGACCGGGAAACCCTGAGAGGTAGCACGTGCTCTGGCAAGTCTCCGGCAAGCCTGAGCTCGAAGCATCGCGCGTAGATCGACGGGCTCGAAGGCCACGGGCAGCCTCTCGACCACGAAGAAGAGCGCCACACGACGGCGATCGCGATCTAGACCGCGAGCGGGACCGCCCCGGAGACGACGAACCGCACGCACGTCATGGCACCTCTTGGCGGCCTCCCGGCCGAGGAGCTCATCGCGCTGCGTGATGCCCGCCTCGGCATGGCGTCGGTGCCGGTGGCGGCGTGGGAGGAGCTGGCGTGAGGACGATGCTCCAGCGAGCGTTCGTCGAAGCTGTTACGCCGGCGTGCGATGCTGCACGAGTCGCATGAGCGGGCCAACGGACGTGCCCCACCGCCCGGTGGTCGCGACCCGAAGCTGGACGCTCGGACGAACACGCCCCAAGTCATGGGAGGAGTCCGCATGAAGACACCCCCGATCGCGTCGCCGCAGGAGTGGGAAGCTGCGCGCCAGGAACTACTCGTGAAGGAAAAGGAGCTGACCCGCGCCCGTGACGCGCTCGCCGCCGAGCGTCGGCGGATGCCATGGCTGGCCGTGGACAAGGCGTACGAGTTCGACGGGCCCGACGGCATGGCGAGCCTGCTCGACCTCTTCGATGGCCGCCGTCAGTTGATCCTCTACCGCGCCTTCTACGGGCCCGAGGTCACCACGTACGCGGAGGGCGGCTCGTACCCGGAGCGGGCGTGCGTGGGCTGCTCGTTCGTCGCCGACCAGGTCGCGGACCCCGCCCACCTGAACGCGCGGAACACGACGCTCGCGTTCGCCTCGCGCGCCCCCCAGGCCGATATCCAGGGCCTGAAGGAGCGCCACGGATGGCAGCACATCCCCTGGTACACGCTCACCGACGACTTCGACAAGGACTTCGGCGTCGACGAGTGGCACGGCACCAACGCGTTCATACGCGAGGGCGACCGGATCTTCCGCACCTACTTCATCGACGCCCGCGGCGACGAGCAGATGGGGAACACGTGGAACTACCTCGACATCACCGCGCTCGGCCGCCAGGAGGAATGGGAGGACTCGCCGGAGGGTTACCCGCAAACCCCGCCGTACGGGTGGTGGAACTACCACGACGCCTATAACAAGGGCAGGTGACGGTAGCCTGCCGCAAGGCGAGCTGCTGGTCGGGCTGGCGAGCTGGCCTTCGGGCCGGCCCTGACGGGGGCCACGACGGTGCACCCTACGGGCACAGGTCGACCTGCTTGGCGTTCAGGATGTGCCACACCGCGTTCTCCAGGCGGCTGCGGGGCAGCGCACCAGACCCGACGGCGGCAACGATGGCCTGCACCGTCTGGCGCGTCAGGCTTGGCACCCTGTCCTCGTCGGCGTTGAACACCACCATGTCGGCGCCCGCACGCAGAGCGGCGACGCTGGCGCGGGGCACCGAGTAGCCGGCAGCGCCAAGGGCCACGGCCGACAGCGAATCGGTTAGCACCAGCCCGGCAAACCCCAGCCGGTTGCGCAACACCCCCGTGATCACCGCCGGGGAGATGCTGGCGGGCAGGTTGGTGAGCCCGGGGACGGTGGCGTTGGCGACCATGACCGCCGGGACACCGGCGCGGACCGCGGCCGCGAACGGCAGCAGGCCGTTGGCCTGCAGGCTGCGCCACGGCAGCGTCGCTGCCGGCCTGAGGTCGGTGTTGCCGCTGGCGCCGCCCAGGCCGGGGAAGTGCTTGGCGACCGGGACGACCCCGGCCGCCCGCAGCCCGGCCGCGAACGCCAGGCCCGCGGCCGAGGCGGTCTGCTCGATCGGGCTGAACGACCGGGTGCCGACCGGGTTGGCCGCGCTTGGACCTTGCCCGCCGTCCAGGTCGAGTACCGGGGCCAGGTCCATCGTGACCCCGACGGCCTTCATCCGCCGGCCCAGCCGCAGCGCCAGCCGCTGGATCTCCGCCGGCGTCATCGTCGCTGCCATCTGGCGAGCCGACGGGATCCGGCCGACGAGGTTGGCCATCCGCTGCACCGTGCCGCCCTCCTCGTCGACCGTGACGAACGGGGGGATGCCGCCTGGCGCGCCGCGGGCCAGGCGGGCCAGCGACGAGGCCAGGCCGGCGGGGGCGTGGGCGCCGAACAGCAGCACCCCACCGGCGCCCGCGGCCACCTCGGGGGCGACCGATCCCACTTCGTCCTCGTCCACCGGGATCACGAGCGTCTGCTCCGCCAGCCGCCGCACGCTCCAGGTCGCCAGCACGCCGCCGGCGGTGCAGGCCGCCGACCCGGTGGTTGGGTGCCCGGTCGTGGACGTGACGGAACTGGTCGAGGGACCCGGCGCGGGGGTCGACGTCGCCGGCTGGGCGCCAGGCGGCGGGCTCGGGCCGCAAGCGGTCCCAAGGGCCGCGACCGCGGCGGCAAGCAGCACCGCGCGGCACGATCCAGACGGCATCACGGGCATTCCCTTTGCACCTTTCGAGTGTGGGCCGCCCGCCCCGCCGGGGCGGAGGCTAACGACCCACCCTGGCCAGGCAAGGTCCACCCGTGCACCGCAGGCCATCCAGGATGCCGGCGGCGAGACGGTATGGCCCGGGCGCTGGGACGCGGGCAGCGTCGCCGACCTGCGGCGACGCTTGGAGGGTGGAGCTGGCGGGGATCGGGCCCGTCCCCGTCGATCGGCGAGGCCGCCCGGGCGCTAGCGCTCACACCCAACCCCGTCATGGTCGGCGTCGAATCGGTGGGGATCAGGCGGCAGGACCGTGAACCCGCCTGTGTCGATGTCAGAGCAGTCGAGATCGGGGGGCGGCGGCGGGATGCAGAAGTCCGGATAGGCCGTGTCGCAGGCGCCCGCCGGCGCGCCACCCGTCTGGCTGGCCACATGGAGCCTGCCGCGAGTGATCTGGCCGCCAACGACACGGTAGGTGCCGGCGTAGACGGTCTGGCGAGTGCCGCCGTCCTGGGTGGCGACCAGACGGACGTCGACGAGCTGGCCGCGCACGGCCGTGACGCGCAACTCGTCATGGTCGGTGTCAGCGAACCCGGCTGCGAAGGCCTGATAAGAGCGGTTGCCCAGGTTCTTGCCGCCCAGCGCCCACGCGGTCTTGTAGTCGCCATTGTTGATGGCGGCGTAGAAACGCCGCACGACCGTCGCCGGATCGAGCGGCTTGGGCTCTGCCTGGGCAGTGGTCGGCAGCGACGGCGCGGTTGCCAAAGGCGCGGTGGTTGGTTCGGCGGTCGTTGGCGCGATTGTGTCCGGCGCTGTGGTCCGCTGACCGGGCTCGGTGCAGCCGAGCACGAGGATCACCACAAGCGCAACAACCGAGCGCATGCCTGCCCCACCCTTGCTCTGGTTTGTCGTGCTTGGGGGAACCTACCACCTCCAGCAGCGCAGCTCGTGACCTGCGTTGTCAGGTGCAGGCTCGCGAGCGGTGCGCTGCTCGGCGCTGTCGCCGGTGGGGTGCTCCTGGCGGGTTGCGGCGATGCCACCCGGCCCCCCTGCCTCGCCGCCTGGCACGACCCGGCCGATCCGCCCGCGGGCGTCGACGACCACCGGCTGCACCTGCGGGGCTCTGCTAGGTGTCTTCGAGACGACCTGCCAGACGGGCAAGGGCGTCACGGCCTCGGGCAAGCCCAGCTCCCGGAAGACCGTCTCGGTCGATCCACGGGTCGTGCCCTTGGGGACGCGGCTGGTGATCGAGGGGCTCGGCACGCGCGTAGCCGCCGCCACCGGCGAGCTGCTGCGCGAGCTGCTCATCGACCCCGCCTGCGACGACCAGCCCATCCACCCACCACGCGCCAAGACAACACCACCCCGAACCCACCCTGAGGGTTGAACCGCCCCGGGTTTACCGGAGGCTTGGGTCCTTGGGTCCGGCGGTGCGGCTGGGGTCCTCCCGTTGGTGGTAGGCGGCCTCGAACTCGGCCGGCGGGAGGTGGCCGATCGGCTCGAGGAGCCGGCGGTGGTTGAACCAGTCGACCCACTCCAAGGTGGCGTACTCGACCTGGTCGAGGCCCTTCCACGGGCCGCGCCGGCGGACCGCCGAACTTGCCCGCGATCGGGCAGATCGCCGCCCACTGCGACCGGTGCTCGTCCTGGTGCTCGAGCACCAACCGGACGGCCCGCTCGCGCAGCTCCTGCGGGTACCTCCCCTGTCTGGTCATGGCCCCAACCCTGGCCGAAGGACCGGCGCTGAGCCTGTGAGCAGCACCAACGCCACCGTTGGAGGCCCAGCGTGAAGCGTTGGTGACCATCGGCGTCTGTTTGCCGAGTGTTTGCGAACCGTTCGTTGAGCCCGATCTCCCGTACGCGCACGCCGCCAGCCAAGGCGCCGTCCGCGACGACGCGGAGGTGGGATGATGCAGCGCGACGAGCACCTCCGGGAGGGGAGGGTGGGCGATGTCGGTTCAGACCTGGACGATCACGGTGAATCGCAGTCCCAAGGTCGTGTTCGCGTACCTCACCGACATGTCGAGGCACGGCGAATGGTCGCCGAAGCCGTTCAGGATCGAGCCGGTCGAGGGCGACGGCCAGGCAAGGGTGGGCGCCAGGTTCCACTCCGTCGGATGGATCCCCGGCGACAAGCACCATGAGAACGACGTGGAGATCACCCGCGTGGATCCACCCACTCGCTTCAGCTTCACCGCCTACGAGAAGGGCCAGGCGTTCAAGCACGACTTCGTCCTGACGCCGGCCGCCGACGGCACCAGGGTCGAGCGAACGGTGGACAGCCCAGAGCCGACTGGGCTCCTTCGCGTGGTCTATCCACTCGTCTGGTCCCTGGTCATCAAGCCTGGGATGCAGAAGGACCTGGAGAGCTTCAAGGCGAAGTGCGAGGCCTCGACCTGAACGCGACCGCGTTCGGATCCTCGATGCACCGAAGCGCGACGGACGCTGGTGGGAATCAGCTCAGCTCAGTTTCTCAGTCAGCGAGACGCCGGAGTCGGCGGCGAACGGCTGGACGACGATGACGTCGTCGGCCGCCGGGTCCGGCGCCGGCTTGGCCGACGCCAGCGCGGCGGTCAGGCCGCCGGCCAGCAGCGCGCCGACCAGCGGCAAGGCCGCCGCCGCGGCGCGCGGCAGCCCTCGTCCTGGGTTCATGGCGGTTGGTCCTCCTGGGTCCGGTGGGCAGTGGGTGCCCGGCTCGTGGCCGGCATGGTCGGCCGGGCGGGTTGTCCCGCGGATTCTCGAGCGTGGCGCTGACGGGCCGCTGACGGCGCGCTGATCGCCGCTGGTCGACGCGACCAACCGAGGCTGGACACGCCCGTGCGGTCGTGGGGCAGGGACGCGGGGGCTCCGGCGGCGCCGTGCCAGGCTCAGGGTCAGGGAGGCCTCGACCAGGACGTGGCTGAACGGTGCCGTGGCCGGGGTCGACGTGGAGCGCCCGCAGCGCGCCAGCGCGAGGACGAACGACGTTGCCGCCCGTAAGGCCCCGGCATAGGCTCGCCTGGCCGGGAGAGCTCGTCAGCTAGCTGTGCGGCCAGGGCGATGAGTAACCGCAACTCCCATCGTCTACCTGCTGTACGTCACCGTGCGCTGATGGCGACGGCCGACTCAGCGCAGTGCAGAAGGAGGCAACGTGCAGCGCACAGTTCACACCCCAGAGGGCCGGCTGCTGGCTGTCGAAGATTCGTCTTACCTGCGCTACCCGCACGTTGCACGCGATCTGATCACGTTCGCGGCTGAGGACGACGTCTGGCTCGCCTCGCTGAGCGAGGCGGCGGACGGCCGTGGCACCCAGGCGTGGCGGTTGACTTCTGACCAGGCCCCGGTGCTGCATCCGCGGCTGAACCCGTCAGCTACGCACGTCGCCTGGACCTCGACTCGCGACGGCTCCCGGTCGCTCAGCCGGGCCGCCCCGCGGGAGGCGTATGCGGTGTCGGCGGATGGTGGCCCGGCCAGGCGGCTTACTTACTGGGGTGACCGGTTCGCGACCGTGCGCGGCTGGGTCAGCGACAACGAGGTGCTCGTCCTCAGCCGGACCGGCCAGCACGCCAGCATGAAGACCTGGGCGTTCGCCGTGCCGCTGAGCGGACCGGAGCGCCGGCTCGACTACGGGCCGGCGGGCGACGTTGCGGTATGCGACGGTGCTGTGCTGGTTGGCAGTGCCATGAACTTCGAGCCGGCCGAGCCGGCCCAGTGGAAGCGCTACCGCGGCGGTGCCGGCGGGAAGATCTGGTACTCGCCGGACGGCTCGCGGTACACGCGGATCTTCGCCGGGGTGGGTGACAACCTGGTGAACCCGATGTTCGTCGGACCCCGGGTCGTGTTCCTGTCGGACCACGAGGGGACCGGCGCGCTCTATTCCGCGCTCCCGGACGGCACGGACCTGCGCCGCCATACCGACCTCGGCCAGTACTACGCCCGGCATGCGACGACCGACGGCCAGCGCGTGGTCTACCAGCGGGCCGGGGAGATCTGGATGCTTGAGTCGCTCGACGCCGATCCGGTGCGCCTGGACATACGGCTCAGCGGAGCCCGCTCCGGGCGGGCACCCTATCCGGTGTCCGCGAAGTCGCAGCTGGGCTCGTTCACGCTGGATTCAACCGGCCGGGTGCTTGCCGCCGAGGTGCGCGGTACCGTGCACTGGCTGCCGGGCCGGGACGAGGCTACCCGGGCACTGCTCGCCAAGCCGGGCGTGCGCGGCCGGCTTCCGGTGGTGATCCCTGGCAGGGACGCGGTTGCCTGCGCGTCGGACAACGGCGGCGAAGACGGCCTGGACGTGATCCCGGCTGACGGCTCGGCCGCCAGGCGGATCGGGCACGGCGAATTCGGCCGGATCCTGGAGCTGGCGGTAGCGCCGGACGGGCGCACGGCAGCGGTCGCATGCGCCGACGGCCGGCTGCTGACCGTGGCGCTGGATGGCGAGCCGGTTATCACCGAGATCGCGCGCAGCACCAACGCAGAGGTCGCGGGCCTGGCCTTCTCCCCGGACTCGGCTTTGCTCGCCTGGTCGCAGCCGTGGCGACCCGAGCGCGGTGCCTCGCAGATACGGCTGGCCCGGCTGGCCGACGGCAGCGTTACCGACGTGACCCCGCCCCGGTTCGACGACACCTCGCCTGCGTTCACCCTGGACGGCAAGTACTTGGCGTTCCTGTCGAATCGCGCCTTCGATCCGGTCTACGACGCGCACTACTGGGATCTCGCGTTCCTGCCCGGGGTCCGGCCGTACCTTGTGCCGCTGCTGGCCACGACGCCATCGCCGTTCGCTCCGGAGCTGACTGGCCGTCCGGCAGAACCCGAAGGTCCCGGAAAGGTCCACGCGACCGGGAGTACGGACACCGAGTCTCCGGCGCTCGGTCTCGACGTCGCCGGGCTGGCCGAGCGGATCGTGCCGTTCCCCGTGGCGGCCGGATGCTACGACAAACTCCGCGCCGTCAGGGACGGCCTGGTCTGGCTGGAACTGCCGCGCGCCGGGGAGCTGGGTGAGACCGTGATCGGCGCGGCCGAGGAGCACCCGACCCGGCTAGTCCGCTATGACCTGGCTGAGCGCAGGCGCTCGGTCGAGGTCGAGGCCCTGGACGACTACGCGGCCTCCGCCGACGGAACCCGGCTGGCGTACCAGATCGAGGAGTCGCTGGAGATCAAGCCGACCGGCTCCGGCGAGCCCGCGGGTGAGGCTGTCAGCTTCGATCTGGACCGGATCCGGGTGACGGTCGAACCGCCGGCCGAGTGGACGCAGATGTACCACGAGGCGTGGCGGCTGATGCGGGACAACTTCTGGCGCGCTGACATGGCCGGGGTGGACTGGGCCGCGATGGCCGACCGCTACCGGCCGCTGCTCGACCGCATCGCCTCCGCGGATGACCTGCACGATCTGCTGTGGGAGCTGCAGGGCGAGATGGGTAGCTCGCACGCCGGGGTGCTGCCGCCGGGCTCGGGCGGTGATCCGGCGCTGGCTCAGGGCCTGCTCGGCGCCGATCTCGAGTCCACCGGGGACGGGACCTGGCGGATCGCGCGGATCCTGCCCGGCGAGTCGTCGGTGATCGGCGCGCGTTCCCCGCTGGCCGGCCCGGGCGTCGCCGCGGCGCCGGGCGATCTCATCGTCGCTGTGGACGGGCGGCCGGTGGACCCGGACCTCGGCCCGAACGCGCTGCTGGCAGGCAAGGCCGGCAAGCCGGTCGAGCTAACCCTCCGGCGCGACGGAGCGGACCGGCGGGCTGTCGTGGTTCCGCTGGCGAGCGAGCACGCGATCCGCTATCACGATCTGGTCGTCCGGCAGCGGTCCGCGGTCCGCGAGGCCTCCGGCGGGCGGCTGGGCTACGTGAACATCCCGGACATGATGGCGCGGGGCTGGGCGGAGTTCCACCGGGACCTGTACACCGAGTTCCGGCGAGACGGCCTGATCGTGGATTTGCGAGACACGCAAGGCGGCGACGCTGGGCAGCTGGTGGCCGAGAAGCTCGCCCGGCGCATCATCGGCTGGAACCTGTCCCGATACGAGGAGCCATTGACCTACCCGGCCGAGGCACCGCGCGGGCCGATCGTAGCGATCACGGACGGATACGCGAGTTCCGGCGGCGACCTCGTGATCCAGGCGCTGAAGTCCTACGGCATCGCGACCGTAGTAGGCACCCGGACCTGGGGCGGCACGCTCGGCGTTGACCTCAAGTACAAGCTGGTCGATGGGACCCTGGTGGCGCAGCCGAAATACGCCTGGTGGTTCGCCGACGGCGGCTGGACGGCGGAGAACCACGGCGTGGATCCGGACGTCGAGGTGACCATCGCACCGCACGACTGGGCCGCAGGCCGCGATCCCCAGCTCGACACCGCCATCCGGCTGGCGCTGCAGGCGCTGGAGCAACGCCCACCCGCCGCTCCGCCCACCATCTGACCAGGCGATTTCGCGATCACTCCTGAGCACACGTTCGCCAGGCTCACTGCCGGGCCTTTCGCCGGGTGCCGGACCGAATGTCATCGTGCTTCTTGCCGCGATCCTTGCCTGACAGCCCTCGTGGGGGTACCGACCGAGCCATCTGCGAGTCGCAGGGTGGTCGGCCGAGCCGACGTGCTCCCCGGCCGCTGGCCTATGCTCCGCGAATAGTCAATGGGTCGAGGTCTCCTCATAGAGTGGCCGATCTCGGCCATTCATGAGGGTCTTATCTGGCGCCGTTTGCCGGGCCGCCGGGCCGATGCCCACTGATGGCGGCGACAATCTGATCACCCTGGCAGGCAGGGACGGCGCGATCTGAAGCTATCTGACCGGTCGCGCAGCATGCGCAGGCGCCGGTCCGGTGTCCGTCGCATCCGGGGCAACCCTTCATCGCTGCTGTGACGCGTACAAGCTGCACGCATGAAAGGAGATCGCGCCATGTCGGCCGAAGGTGAAGAACCGGTCCGCGCCTGCCGAGCGGCCCCAGGTGTTGCCGGTGGGCGCCGGTTCATGACGGTCCCAACTGCAACCATCAGTCCCACCGACTACGGGCCGGGACGGCGCGCATCAGATCGTGAACTGCTCGAGCTTGCCTCCAGTGAGGACTTCGCGCGCTGGGAGCAGCAGCTCGCCGCGACCGGCAACTGCGCCAATCCAGTACTGCTGCGCGGGGGCGACGTGCTACTGCTACAGAACGCCCAGAACCAATCGGTCTGTGCACTAAAGGACCTTGGGTGCTGGGTTGAGGCGAGGTGGAGCTGGACAGGCCGGGCAGGATGCGGCCATGCCAACCATCGCCCGCCGCCCCGCCGCACAACAAGAACGAGAACGACTCCATGCCCGCCGGCTGCGCGCCGCTGAGCTGTTCGCGATCGGCGTCCGCCAAGCCGAGGTCGCCCGCCAGCTTGGCGTCTCACCTCAGGCCGTCAGCATCTGGCACGCCAGCTGGAAGGCGGGTGGCGCCGACGCCCTGTGCGGCCGAGGACCGACCGGGCCCACCCCGAAGGTCTCCGATGCCCAGCTCGGCCAGGTCGAGCAGGCCCTGCTGAACGGTGCCACGGCCAACGGGTTCGTCGGCGAGCTCTGGACCTTGAACCGTGTCGGCACCGTGATCGAGCGGCTGACCGGGGTGCGGCACCACCCTGCCCATGTGTGGGCGCTGCTGCGGCACCGCCTCGGCTGGAGTGTGCAGCGCCCGGTGCGCCGCGCCACCGAACGCGATCAGGCCGCGATCGACCGCTGGGTCGCCACGGACTGGCCGCGGACCAAGCACAACGCTGATCGGCGCAGCGCCTGCCTGGTCTTCTTCGACGAGAGCGGGCGCAGCAGCGCCATGCGGGCCTGGCTGGCGACCCAGCGGCCCTGGCTGGTGGTCGAGCGGCTGCCCGCCTACGCACCCGACCTGAATCCGGTCGAGGGCCTGTGGGCCAGCCTCAAGACCGTCGAGCTCGCCAACCTCACCCCACCGACCCTGGCCGAGGTGATCGGCCAGGCCCACCGGGGAATCGACCGCGTCCGCCACACCCCGCACCTGGCCTACTCGTTCCTGCGGCACACTGGCCTGTCGGTCTCGTGACGCACGTCAGGCACGCCCAAGGCCGTTGAGGAAGCCATCGGACGGAGGCGATTTGGCCATGATCGAATTGGACTTCGTCGCGGACGGCTCGCCCGAGTACTGGAACCTGACCGGGGCGGGCGCAACCGAGGAGCAATCGCTGAACGACCTGTATCCGGGACGGCTGCACTTTACCGTCAACGGAACGGACCTGAGCCCCAAGGCGCTGGTGCCGTTGCTTGGCGTCGTCGCACCCCTGAACCAGTTCCTCGCGGCGGTTCCGCCGCCGAGATCGGCGAGTTGGGCACCGTCGGACCAGTTGCCGCGTCACACCTATACGGTCCAGAGGATCGCCTCCGGTCGTGTGCACGTGGGCGCGAGCTGGTCGGGCTCGGGCGCGAGCTGTGTCGAGGCCGCGCTTCGGGCGGCATGGGGCTGCTTCTGCGAGCGGGTGCTGGGTGAGCTTGCCGCTCGGGATCCGTCGGTCGCCCACAACGCGGTCGTCCGCCGCATGCTGCCCGCCGTGCGGGCCAACCAGTCCAGCCGGTCCCAGGCTGATGCTCGTCTCATCCTGCTGCGTGGCATCGAACCGCGTTCCGACCGCCGATCCCTTGAGTCCGCCGCCGACGCGGTGGCCCGGGTGGCATGGAGTCATGGCGGATTCACCGAGATCGGCGTCAACCCGATCATCGTCCGCGTGGAGCCGGGCACCACCGTCATGACCCGGCCGTGGACCGGCGAGACGGACCCGACCGGGCATCCGGTGATCGGCTGTGTGATCGCCGACCCGATCGACAGGAGCTCCGCTGCGCGGGTCATTCGGGATGCTGTGCTGACCGCGTTGCACGCGTGGGGGGTGCCCGAAGAGAGTCCGGCGTTCCGCGGATTGCGGGTTGCCCGATTCACCGATCCGTGAGCTGTCCCGCACCCAGCCAGCAGCACAGCCCAACTCGGCCCGGCCCATCAAGCTGACACCCAAGACCCTTTAGTTGCTGCCGATCTGCTGCCCGACGCGGTGGAACCGGGCGGCCGTGAGGTCGGATGTGGCCGGTGACCTGTGGTGGACCCAACTTGCCACAATCCGAACACCACGCCACCCACACCACCGCTGGTCACAGGCGATACGATCCTGCTACCCGGGCCACCATGCCGCCGATGACGCCGGTGCTTGTGGCCACGCGGGTCACCGTCGGCGGTTCGGGGTCTGGCCGGGTCGGACTGCAAGCCCGGCCCGCTTCCAGGCCTTGAAGCCACCGACTAGGTCGGTCGCCCGTGCAAGGCCGAGGTCTTGCAGCGCGGCGGCGGCCAGGCTGGAGGTGTAGCCCTCCGAGCACATCACCACGACGGCTTGGTCGTAGCCGTCCACCTCGGAGAGCCGGTGGGAGCTGGCCGGGTCCAGCCGCCATTCGAGCACGTTCCGCTCAACGATGAACGCGCCAGGGACCTCCCCCTCCTCGGCGCGCTGCGCGGCTGGGCGGATGTCGATCAGCAGGGCGCCGTCGTGGACCGCAGCGGCAGCCTCGTGCGGGTCCAGCCGCCGCAGCCGGGACCGCGCTTGGTCGAGGATCTGGTCGATGGTGCGGCTCACTGGACCGCTCCGGCTGCTGGGAGGGCGCCGCCGCGGTGGCTGCCCGGCCCATGGAACCGCAGCGGCAGGCCCGGCGGGGAGTAGGCGTGCACGCTGGTGGCCGGCCTCCTCCCTTAGTTGCCGACGCCGTGGACCTGATCGGGACCGAACCAGGTCCGCGACCCGGCCCGCAGGGTGCTGATCGAGCCGGATGGGTTCAGGGTTTCCTCGACCAGCTCCCCGTCGACCACGGTGAAGGCGCCGGCCGCGCCGCCGTGGTCGTGGGCTGGTACGGCCTGGCCGGGTGACCAGCCGAGCAGCCAGACCTCGACGCCGTCGCTGCGCAGCATGCGGGTGTACCAGCGCTCGGCGGGATCGTGGCGGACCAATGGCCGCCACCACCCAGCCGCCGCGAACCGGTCGGCGAGGTCGCCCAGCCGGGCAGGCCCCAGCAGCGACGGTCGCAGGAGCTCATCGTGCCCCAGGGTGAGGTCGGCGTTGCGAAGGGTTGGATGCAGGTACAGCACAAGCCCTCCGGGATTGTCGGACGTGGCGGCCGCCCGGTATGCGGGCGCCGTGCGGGATTCGAAGGCCCGGAGCGGGACGCTCGCCGGTCAGCGGGCAGGCGACGCCGTACGCCGGGCCCACCGACAGCGGCACGACCTCGCACGCCCCAGGTCCAGGGCGAGGTCGCGGGTCAGGTGGGCGGCGTCAGACGGCATGGCGGACAGGATGCTGAGCGCGCCCTTGCCTTGTCAAGCAGCTACGGGGTCCCCGCCGCCGCCCGGCGACCAGGCCCCGCCTACGGCGGTGACCGTACCCGACGCCCGACGAGCACGAGTAGACGACACTCCTGGAAGCGTGTTCAGTCCGAACGGAAGGCGAACAACCGACCAGGAACAGGTGCCGTCCGGGTGAACGAATGAGGATCCAGATCCTGTGCACGGTGGGGCCGGCGTCGCTGTCCCCGGTGGTCATCGCGCAGATGGACGAGGCCGGCGTCGACCTGTTCCGGGTGAACCTCTCCCACACGCCGCTCGACGAGCTCGAGCACACCCTCGACCTGCTGGAGGAGGCCTCCTCCACGCCGGTCTGCCTGGACCTGGAGGGCGCACAGGTGCGCTGCGGCCAGATGAGGCCCGGCGTGGTCCTGCGCCGCGGCGAGCGGGTCCGGCTGACCGCCGCCGACGTCGAGGGCACCGACCGCCAGATCACCCTGCGACCCGCGGTCACCTTCGCGGCGCTCGAGCCCGGCAGCCGGATCTGGATCGACTTCGACGGCGCCGAGCTGCAGGTGACCGCGGCCGGCACCGGCCACGCCGAGGCGGTGGTGGTCTCCGACGGGCGGGTGCGGTCGAACAAGGGCGTGCTGGTCGACCCGGCACCCGAGCTGCCGACGCTCACCGGCAAGGACCGCGAAGCGATCGCGCTCGGCACGCGCCGAGGGCTCAGGCACGTGGCCTTGTCGTTCGCCAGGTCCGCCGAGGACGTCGAGCTGGTCCGCTCCCTGGTCCCGAGCGACACCCGGGTGATCTCCAAGATCGAGAGCGCCGCCGGCGTGCGCAACATGGACAGCATCATCGACCGCTCCGACGCGGTGTTGATCGACCGCGGTGACCTCTCCAAGGAGGTCGCCCTTGAGCACGTCCCCTTCTACCAGAAGGCGATCGTGCGGCGCGCCAACCGCTGGAGCCGCCAGGTCTACGTGGCCACCAACCTGCTCGAATCGATGGTGACCAACCGCACGCCGACCATCGCCGAGGCCAACGACATCGCCAACACCCTGCTGGACGGCGTCCACGGGCTGGTCATGTCGGCCGAGACCGCCATCGGCCACGACCCTGTCGGCATCGTGCGCATGGTCGCCCGCATGGTGCGCGCGTTCGAAGGGTCGAACTTCGCCACCCTGCTCGAACGCGACCAGCCCCTGACGGCCGCCTCCTGACCGCGCAGGTATCCGTTACCTGCAACGCGGCAGCAGCAGGCCCAAGCGGCCCGCCAGGCCAGGAATCAGCCGTCCAGGGCTTGCGCCCGCTCCATGGTCTCGGATCAGCGGGACCACACGGCCAGCAGCCCGGTCAGCGCGGCCAGCATCCAGCCGGCCAGGTAGACGAACGCGACGCCGGGGGAAACCGCGGCTCACAACACCCCGGCCACGGCGCTGGCGGCGAAGTTGCCCAGGCTCTGGACCGCGGCCAGCAGCCCGAACGCCGACCCGCGCACCCCACGGGGGACCAGCGCGGCCACCGCGGTGTGCCCGGCGGTCTCCACACAGCCGATCGCCACCCCGGCCGCCACGAAGCAGCCGGCCAGCAGCACCAGCCCCGTCCCGCCCACGGCGAAGCCGGCATAGGCCAGGGCGAACAGCCCCACCCCAGCGGCCAGCACGCTGGCCGGCGTCGCAGCCAGGTTGTAGGCGGTGTACAGCCCCAGCGCGACAGCCGCCGCCCGGTCGTGACCGCGGCCCGGGGTAAGCAGCTCGGTGGCGCGCAGGATCAGCAAGGTGGCCGCCACCGCACGCCCCGGGCCGCCCAGGCGCCCGCGCGCAAGACCCCGACCTGCCAGGCGGCGGTGGCCGCGCCGAGCAGGCTGGACAGCACTGCGGTGGTGGTGTAGCCGCCGACCGCGACCGCCCGCCGACGGCCCGGATCGTCGGCCAGCGCCGCGCCACCCAGCCGGGCCGCACCGGCCAGCCCGTCGGCCACGCCCTCGATCAGCCCCAGCGCGCTGGCGGGGCACCCAGGGTCGAGGTCAGCAGGCTCGGCAGCAGCGCAGTCTGGCTTCGTCGGTGAGAACTGACCGCGTTTGTCGATGGGTACGGACAGCACCTCGCCGTTCGGCGACCCGACGATGTCGACGAGGTTCGGCACCGTGCCGACGTCCTCGTCGGGCGACGCGCGCGGGGCTGGTCGTCGCTGCCGGCGCGCGGCGCGCTCGTGTGGTCGCTGGTCAACCGCGCCGGCACCGGGCGTGGGCGCAACGTGGCGGGCCGCTCACCCTGCACTCGTCGTCGAGCCGGAGGGGGGCCCGACGAGCAGGCGAACAGGATTGAACGCTACTGCCTCGCCCGCTCGCTCGTACGCATCGCCGGATCGGGGCGCGCAAGGCGTGCATGGGGTCGGCAGGACCACTCGGCCAGGTTGACGTGGTGGGTTGGCTGGGATGCGGGCCGAACTAGCGTCCGGCCAGCTCAGCTACGACCGGAGCGAGCGCGTCGGCGAAGTCGCCGCCGAAGACGAAGTAGGAGAAGCCGTTCTCCTCCCGTCGCCGCTGGATTTCCTCGGCGGCCGCCGCCGGGTCATCCGGAAGTATCGCCAGCGAGTCGGCCGCGCGAAGCGCAGCCGGGTCCGTGTCGGGGGGCGCCATGAACGGCGCGACAGTGTCGCCGACGACCGGCACGTGGAGCGCGAGTTCGATGTCCCGGATCCCGCGGAAGTTGCGCGCGACCCGAGCGACGTCGGCCCGAGGCTCGTCCGGCACCGACGCGACGGTGACCACGTCGGCGAGGTCGGCGGCCAGCGCCTGGGCCTTCGGACCACGTACCGCCATGACCACCGGCGTGTGAAGGCCGGGGCCGTCGAGGTGTCGCAGCGCCGTCACGGTCTCACGCACTTGAGCCAGCCGCTCGCTCGGTGGAACGACGCGCAGTCCCAGTTCGCGGAGTTCGTCCTCGATCCCTGGCCTGCCGGTGCCGACGCCCATCTCGAAGCGACCCTCAGTGAGCACCGACAGCGAGTGCGCTTCCCACGCGGTGCTCCATGCCGGGCGCAGCGGGGAGGCGTACACCCAGGTGCCCACCCGCAGGTCGGCAAGGGTGGCCGCGACGGCCAGCGTGGGGCCAGGCGCCGGCTGCCATCGTGGGACGTCGGGCATCAGCAGCGTCGAGTAGCCGCCGTCGGCGATCCGGTGCACCCGGTCCCGCCACGTCGACAGGTCAGCCGTGAGCGGGGCAACGACCCCGAACCGGAACGGTCTGGTTCCGCCAGCTGCCGTCGAACCGGTCACCGTTCCTGCCCTTTCGGTCCGGCCCGGGCCTCGGCCGGGTTCGGGCACCATCGACGAGCGGGCCTGGCGGGAGCGTCGACCGGACCGACCGCTCAAGCCGACGCGGCGGGGCCGAGCGGCGGGTGGTCCAGGACGCGGGGCCGGTACTCGACGAGCTGGATGCGGTCGTCGAAGGTGCGGCTGTCGAGCATCTCGAGGGCGACGTCTGGGTAGCCGTCGTAGATCCGCTCGGCTCCCGTGGCGCCGGTGATCACCGGGAACATCACGACGCGGAACCGGTCCACGAGCCCGGCCCGCAGCAGCGACCGGCACAGGCCCAGGCTGCCGATCGTGCCCAGCAGGCCCGAGCCGTCCTCCTTCATCCCTCGGACCGCTTCGACCGCGTCGTCGCGCACGAGGGTGGTGTTGGCCCACGTGAGGGGCGCGTCGAGCGACGCGGAGAACACCACCTTCGACGCTCCCGTGAGTCCGCCAACGGAGGCCTGCTCGTCGGCGGAGAACTCGTCCGTTCCCGCTGGCGTCTCCCCGGCCGCGAAGCCGGACATCAGCCGGTACGTGTTGGCCCCCATCAGGTACGTGACCTCGGGTTGCTCGCCGAGCCAGGAGAGGTACTCGGGCCCTTGAAGGCCCCACCATCCCGGCCAGCCTTCCCCCGACGCGTAGCCATCCAGCGAGGTGATGAAGTCGACGAGCAGTTCCCGCACGGGCATCTCCTTGTCCTCGGACGTCGTCAGCGCCGATCCTCACGCAGCTTACCGACCCCTGGTCGGCGAGTCGGGCGTGGAGGTGGTGGTCAGGCGTGGTCGAAGCGGAGGGTTCGGCTTCCCCACCAGGGGACGGTGACGGTGGGGACGCCGGCTTGGCGTGGGGCTGGCGGGCTGGCGACGCCCACGGGCGTGCTCGTGGTCGCCGCGTGGCCGCCCACGCGCCGGCACGGCCCCGTCCCGCCCCGTGCGATGACCCTCTGGGCGGCGCTGGGGTCCGACGAGCGGGCGAGGCGGTAGCGTTCAATCCTGTGCGCCTGCTCGTCGGACCCCGTAGGGTGCTGCCAGAACTCATCGACACGACCCCTGGCCGCGACGGGGTGGTGTCGCCCCCGATCAACGAACGCTGTCGCTCCTCGTCGACATCGCCAGCAGTCGGCACCTCATGGCCAAGGTCGGCCAGCAGGCTGGCCGCGCCGATCCCGCCCACGCCAGGCGTCAGCCACCGCTCGCCACGGTCCACCGTCGTCTCGCTGGCCATGCCCGGCATCTTTCCCGACCCGCTCCCGCGCGTCACCCAGCAGCGCCCCTACCGGGGCCACGCGACAGATCCGGTCAAAGCGGTCTGGCGGGGCCTGGGAGGACGGCCGCCATCGCGGTCCGCGAAACCGCACCGGAAGACACCGCCCGGCTGATCATCGCCAACAGCCTGCGGCTACTCCGACCGCGGCTGGCCTGACGACACAGCAGCAATCTTCAACTGGCGTCAAGGTCGAGCGTCAGCCGCCGTCGATGACCGCCGGGTGTTCGGACAATGTACAACCAGCCGTGACGGCGGAAG